>NZ_JAMZBE010000110.1:0-12118 GCF_024158645.1 Halomonas sp. 707B3 | reverse complement strand
GAGCAGCACTTTGGAGCCACTGACCGGCAGCGTGCCCGCCACAATGCGAGGGTTTTGGTAGTGGATCGTGCCACAGCCGTCGCATAAATAGCGGGGGCGGTCGTCACCTTCGGGAACGGCAAACCGGACTTTCTCACCACACTGACTACAAAAGTTCATCGCATTTTCTCTACGGCTGGTGGGTCGAGGCATCAACGTGCTTGACGATGCTCACCGTGGCTGGGTAAAAGAGAGCAAAGTAAAGAGACTCCTATGTTAGAGAAACTGCGCAAACAGCTGCAACAGCATACCCCTCAACGGCTAGACCATGTAGCACTGCCGGAAGCTGCCGTGCTCATGCCGATTGTTGAGCGACCTGCCCCCACACTACTGTTTACTCGCCGGGCCAGCCACTTGAATACCCACCGTGGCCAAGTCGCTTTTCCTGGCGGTAAACGTGAACCGGGTGACGCTGATCTATACGCCACAGCGCTGCGGGAAGCAGAAGAAGAGATTGCGCTAGCCCCTGGGCTGGTACAACCCTTAGGGCGGCTGTCGGACGTGATTTCGCTGCACGGCATTCGCGTAACGCCCTGGGTGGGTATTATTCCTCCGGATCTACCGCTGGTGGCGGACCCAGCGGAGCTGGACGCCATTTTTGAAGTCCCTCTCAGCCACTTTTTAGATGACCAGCGCACCCATACCGACGTGATTACCGTCGATGGCGTTGCCCACTATGTGCCCAGCTATCAGGTAGATGGCCACATTATTTGGGGGCTGTCTGCGATGATGCTGGTCGAGCTGTTGGCGGAAGGGTTTGGTATGAACATTGACCTTTATCAGCGCCCACCCGGTGCTTTACGCCACTACCCCGAACGACGCACCCCCACAAGCAGTCGCTCGGCCACAGCCGAACGCGCGCCCGTTACGAGAATCACGAAATGATCGCTTTATCTGAACTGGACTCTCCCGCTCTTGACCCGCAAGCCCATTTGGAGCTGGTCGACGCGCTGGTGGAACAAGGTTGGTATGTGGGGAAAGGGGTGATCGACTCGGCTCTGTGTCAAGCGCTGCACCGCGAGATCCACCACCTCGCCGAACACGACGCGCTGGATGAGGCCGGCATCGGCCGAGGCCAGCAGCACCACTTACGTAAAGATATCCGGGGTGATGCTATCCATTGGCTAGACCGAGAGAGCGACGCTCAGCGCCGCTACCTGGATGCTATGGCAGAGCTACAGCAGTCTCTCAACCAAGCGCTATTTCTTGGCCTGTTTGAGTACGAAGCCCACTTTGCTCACTACCCTGCCGGAGCCTTCTACCAGCGCCACTTGGACAGCTTTCGCGGGCGGGCCAACCGCGTGATTTCCACCGTTGGCTACTTAAACCCCGACTGGCCGAGCGACGGCGGCGGTGAAATGGTGATTTACCATCCAGATGACCCAGCCCTGGAAGTGGCCCGCGTGGTGCCCGAAGCCGGTACGTTTGCCTGCTTTTTATCGGAAACCATTCCCCACGAAGTGCTGCCCACCCGCCAGCCTCGCGCTAGCATTGCGGGCTGGTTCCGCCGCAACGCATCAATGGGCGGCGTATTAGATCCTGCCCGCTAATTTATGAGCAATAAGAGAGAGGCAGCCCTCGCAGCAAAAGTGGCCACCTTAGAAGCGCGCAACGCCACACTCGAGGAGGAAAAGCGCCACTATCAGTGGCTAGCCGAGAGCACCACGGATCTGATCTCTCGCCACGCCCGAGACGGCACGTTTTTGTATGCCTCTCAGGCCGCGCGGGAGCTGCTGGGCTATGAACCCGACGAGCTCATCGGTGTCTCCGCGTATCAGCTGTTTCACCCAGCCGATTTGAACGACCTGCTCAACAAGTCGCCACGGGTGTATTACCACGACGGTTTCTATCAGCAAACCTACCGTTTCCGCGCCAAAGCAGGCCATTATGTATGGTTTGAAACCACCAGCCGCACCCGGCGGGATGCCGAGACCGGCGAATTGATCGATATCCTGTGCGTCTCCCGAGACGTTGGGCGTCGCATTGAGGCCGAAGCGACTCGCGAGCGTTTGGCGCAGGTGGTTGAATCCACCACCGACTACGTGCTGTTTTTAGGGCCAAACCAGCGGGTATTCAGTGCTAACGAAGCCGCTCGCCGCTGCTTTGCCTTGCCAAACGAAGCGTCCACTGCGCTCAGTGAGCTATACCAAGCCGAGTCGCTGCGCTTATTAGATGAGGTAGTATTTCCCGCCGTGGAGCGTTACGGCTCATGGAGTGGCGAGCTGGAAATGCGCACCGCAAGCGGAAGCGTGCCGGTGCTCAGTGTGGTACTGGCCCACCGCAGCCGGGGGGCCGAGCCTGGCCACTTTGCCTTGGTGAATCGCGATATTAGCGCCCGCAAAGCCGCCGAGGCCCAGGCGCGTCGCCACCAAGAGCAGATTGCCCATGCTAACCGGCTAGCCGCTGCGGGGGAGCTTGCCTCCAATATCGCCCACGAGCTGAATCAACCCTTAGGCGCTATTGCCAACTACACCAGCGGCGCGCTGTTAAAGTGCCAGCAGCCCACACTGCTCGCCAGCGAGCTACAGCTTCCGCTGGAGCGCATTGACGAGCAAGTACAGCGCCTCGCCCAGCGTCTGCGCCACCTGCGCAGCTTTGTACGTAAGCGTAGCCACCAAGTGCGACCGCTGGTGCTGGCGGACGTCATCGCGGCCGCCTGTCGGCTCTGTGAGTGGCAGTATCAGCAAGCATCGATTGAGCTAGTGGTACGCGTGCCCGATACGCTACCGCGTATCTACGCCGACCCAATTGCGCTGGAGCAGGTCATCGTGAACTTACTGTTGAACGCGCTGACCGCTAGCCGCCGAGTGAACGACGCCAAGGTTGTCTGCATGAGCGCCCGGCGAAGCGGCCAGCGCCAGATCACACTAAGCGTTGAGGACGAGGGGCCGGGGGTGGAACAAGCGCACCAGCAAACGATTTTCGACGCCTTCTTTACCACCCGCGATGAAGGGCTCGGCATGGGGCTGGCCATTAGCCGCACTCTCATGGAAAGTATGGGAGGCGCCCTCTCCCTGCGCGCCGACAGCGCTAAAGGTGCCTGTTTTGACGTGTCACTGCGAACGGAGACCGATGCCTAATGCCCTCGTCTACTCACACTTCACCACCTCCCAGCGTCATTGCGGTGGTCGACGACGATGACGCCCTGCGGGAATCGCTGGTGTGGCTGTTGGAATCGGTGGGGTTAACCACTCATGCCTTTGCCAGCGGTGATGCCTTTCTAGCCACCGCCCATAACGCCTTTGGCGCACTGCTGTTAGATATTCGCATGCCGGGGATGAGCGGGCTGCAGGTGCAGCAGCAGCTAGTCGACCAGCACGCTTACCTGCCGATCATTATGATGACAGGGCACGGCGATGTGCCCATGGCGGTGGCGGCGCTGAAAAACGGTGCGTTTGAGTTTATCGAGAAGCCGTTTAATCATCAGCAGCTGATCGAAGTCGTGCAGCAGGCACTAAACAGTGCCGAACAGCAGCACCAGCGTCAGCAGGCGATAGCGCAGCTAAAAGCCTGCTTTGAGGCGCTGCGCCCGAAAGAGCAGCGCATTGTTGTTCACGTCGCAGAGGGGATGACGAACCGCGAGATCGCCGACCATATGGGTATTAGCGCCAAAACGGTTGAGGTATATCGGCTGCGTGCGATGAAGGCGATGGGGGCAGCTAATGTGGCGGAGCTGGTGCGCCAGGCAGTAGCGCTGTCATTGGTGCCTACGCTACTGCCTGTCTCCACTTAGGCAAGGGTTAGCTTAACGGCACAATCTGGCCGTTAGCCTCTTCTAACACGCGACTGACCTGCTCATAGTTCGCGCGACCTTCGCCTTCGTGCTCTTCGATCAGACTCACCACGCTCAAGAGCTTATCCATGCCAAACGCCTGATCATCGGTCGCCGTGAAGGCCTGAATGTAGGCCTCGCCGTCGGCTCCCCAACCCAGCTTGATCGGCGCATCGATGATGTTCACCTGTGTGCCCACCGGCACGCGCCAGAACACCGACTCGATATCCTCAGGGTGCATGCGAATACAGCCACGGCTGGCGCGCATGCCGATACCGTCTGGTTGGTTCGTTCCGTGAATCAAATAGCCGGGGATATCCAGCAAAATAGCGTATTGCCCCAACGGGTTATCAGGGCCAGGCGGGACCACGGCAGGAGGTGCGTCGCCGCGCTCGGCTGCCTCTCGGCGAATGGACTCAGGTGGATACCAGGCCGGATTTTCAAGGCGCATGGTGGTTTCGGTAATACCCAGCGGCGTATTGTAAGCGTCGCGCCCAATGCCGATAGGATAGGTTTCTACTCGGGGTGCTTCGCCATCCTCTACCTCGGGGTAGTAGTACATACGCAGCTCGGCAACGTTAATCACAATGCCGGTGCGGGGTTCATCGGGCAGAATAAATTGGCTGGGAATCGTCACTTCAGTGCCTTCGCCCGGCACCCAGATACTGGTATCAGGATTGGCCATGCGAATTTCTTCGTAGCCCACGTTGTGCTCCCGGGCAATGTCCAGCAGCGTATCCTCTTCGCTGGCGGTGACGGTATAGACCTCGCCCACCATATTGCCCGCGTCAGGCAGTAAAAAGTGTCCTTTCGGCAGCTCGGCTTCGCTAGCTAGCGCGCCCGTTGCCATTAGCCAAGTGCTTAGCGCCACCACACCGCTTGCTAAGTGCTGTTTAAACTGCTGAAACGGCATTACGTGTGCAATCAGGGTCATGCGTTCTCCTTTTTATGCGGCTCACGCTACGATTGGTGAGCCATGTTGGTACGAATATGCCCAGTAGCAGGCTACGGATCAACTCGCCAGACTGTCGCAGTAAGCTAAAAAGCAGCTTTCTCACATCGTTGATTTTAGTTAAGAATTCGCTATGTACGTTGCAAAACACGCTTCAACCCCTACCTTGAGAAGTGTCCTTGCACAGCGAAGTGCAGGGCCAACTCGGAGTACAAAGGAGTCGTCGTGCGTAACATCAGCCTGCCGTTACATTATCGCTATTAGGTTATTTAGGGATTAACAGGAGCACGGCTAGCCCTCTTCATCAACACGCAAGGAGCAATAACGATGAAACCGACTTTTCTCAGCACGCTGATTATTCCGGCTATGATGGCCACCGCAGGTATCGCCCAGGCCAATGAGAACAGCACGGGTATGGAAGCGTCTTACCTTACCCATGCGCCGGAAAACACTTTTCACTCTGATTCACTGACGGGCAACCAGGTTCGCAGTAGCGTTGAAAACGATGAAGATATTGGCACCATCAATGACCTGATTATCGATGAAGACGGCAAAATTAATGCCGTGGTCGTGGGTGTTGGTGGCTTCCTGGGGATGGGCGAAAAAAATGTCGCCATCGAATGGGAGTCACTTGAACTCACTAAAGATGAAAACGGTGAAGACTATGTGATTTCCGTTAACGCCTCTGAAGAAGCCCTGCAGGAAGCTCAAGAGTACAAGCGCGGCGATGACCTTACTACAGAGCGCGATACTGAGCTTAATAACAGCGAAGAGAACGTTAACGACAAGCCGGAGTAAGTTGCACTAATCAGCAAAAATCCACACAGTAAAAACTACGTAGTTTTTGCTCACAGAACAAGGGCCTTGCCAATCGGCAAGGCCCTTTTGATATAGCTTATTAAAACTGCAAGGCGCTGCCATGTAACAGCGCCTGACGTATTAACCTTTAAGCTTGGCTGACATGGTAATGTCAGCGTTGAGCACTTTAGATACCGGGCAGTTGTCCTTAGCGGTTTCAGCGGCTTCTTGGAAAGCAGCTTCGTCGGCACCACTGACGCTTGCTTCCACATCCAAATGGATGCTGGAAATATCAAAACCTGCGTCGCTTTGCGACAGCGTTACTCGCGCCTGGGTATCAATAGAATCGGCAGTGTAGCCTTTCTCACCCAGAATCATCGAAAGGGCCATGGAGAAACAGCTGGCGTGAGCCGCACCGATGAGCTCTTCGGGATTGGTACCCGGCGCGCCTTCAAAACGCTGCTTGAAAGAGTAGTCTGCATCCAGAACACCACTCTCTGTAGCAACCTTACCTTGCCCATCTTTAAGACCACCTTCCCAGTGTGCGCTTGCTTTACTATCCATTCTGTTCTCCTTTCCTAGGCTAGTTGGCTTATCACAGGGGAAACGCAGATATGCGTTCCGTGCCCACTCAGCGTAGCTGATTCTGTGCACTGATTCTATTGACGCTACTAAATCATGGCGACGTTGTCGCAATAACCGGTAGGGAAGGCTCAGCAGATGAGACCTGCAACGCATCAAGGGAGCGCTCTCCGCGCTCTTCAAAGGGGGCGCTGGCGTCAATCGTGAGTTCCACTCGACGGTTCGCCGCGCGTCCTTCAGGGGTATCGTTAGAAGCAAGCGGCCGGGTTTCGGCAAACCCTTGAATCAATAGCCGTTCTGGTGACATTTCGCCAGTCTCAGCCAGTACGTTCGCCACTGAAGCGGCACGCATCGCAGATAAGTCCCAATTACTGCGAAACTGAGCAGTGCGAATAGGTACGTTATCGGTGTGCCCATCAATAGACACTGTGCCGGTTAAATCACCCAGCAGTACGGCAAGCTCCTGTAACAGGCTGGAAAAAGCGGGGGTGACCGTGGCGGTCCCAGATCCAAAAGTGCCGTTTTCAGCAATCCGTACTACCACACGAAACTCATCAATCTCAATCTCTGCCACGCCGTCGGGCAGAGAAGACTCCAAAAGTGCCTCTACGCTGCTGGCAACCTGCAGGCTGCGCTGTCGCTGCTGGGTTTCCAGCATGTTCCGCATCGACTCAAGCTGTGGCTGCTGTTGCATCGTGCGCTGGCGTACTTCTTCAATCAAGGTGCGGTCCGGCGTTGCGGGAGAGAAGTGTTGCAGCGTCGCGCTGGTGCCCATCGGCACCTGCATGGCTTCGATATCCCGCTGCACCCCGAAGGCTTTTGAAAGCTCATCCGCCACGCGGCGAAACTTCTGGGCATCGATTTCAGCAAATGAGAGCAGCAGGACAAAAAAGCATAACAAAAGCGACATTAGATCGGCGTAGGTCACCATCCAGGCGGGAATATTGGTCTGTTTCTGCGCCATGGTTTATCCCTGTTTGCCTGCTGCGGTGCGCTCTTCACTGCCCTCTTCGCTACGGTGTTCGGGGGGAAGATAAATCGTTAGCATTTGCTCAAGCACCCGAGGGTTCTTATCGCCTTTGATGGCCAAGAGCGCATCAATCCACAGCTCCTGCATCTTGGCTTCCTGCCTCATTCGCACCCAAAGCTTGTCTGCTAGTGGAGTGGCAATCATGGTGGCAATCATCGCGCCATATAGTGTGGTCAGTAGCGCGACCGCCATAGCAGGACCAATGAGAGAATGGTCGCCCATATTGGAGAGCATCTGTACAAGCCCCACCAGCGTACCAATCATGCCCATAGCAGGAGAAACTTCGCCAAGTGCAGAGAAGACTTGGCCACCCGCCTCGTTACGTTCCAGCGTTAATAGCCGTTCCTTCTCCATCATCTCTTTAATCATGTCAGCACTAAATCCATCAGCCAACATTTGCAGACCTTTTTTCAAAAACGGAGAGTTCACTTCCCGGCTCTCTAAGGCAATCATGCCTTCCCGGCGGGCAATCTTGGAGAGCTCCACCAGCTCTTCAATACTCTCTTGAATACTGGGTAACTGAAATTTAAACGCCCGCGCCGCCGCTTTAAACGCAAACTTAAACTGCGTGATGCTGAACTTAGCCAAAACGACAAAAAGGCTTCCGCCAACAACCAGCAGTAGCCCGGTAGCATTCATAAATACTTCGGGCGAGGTCCCCATAATGACAGAGGCACCTACCAGTACGGCAGCTCCTACCAAGCCAATCAGCGTTGCGAGATCCACGGCATTTCCTTAACGGGTCATCAAATGCAATTTTACGAATGTCAGGGACAGTAGAGACTCCTACCATAGGCGTCAATGTTAAATTAGTGCTATCACTAATATTGACAAACTCGCCTCCACTTCGTGTGCCCACTTCGCTTTTTGTCACTTTATCGCTAAGCTGACGACCACTTAACACTACGGTTATCTACGTAAGGACAGACCATGTCATCAGCCGATGCGCTGCGTCTTTTATTGCTTTCATCTTTATGGGGACTGTCGTTTATATTCATGCGCGTGGCAGCACCTGAGTTTGGCGCAGTGCCACTGGTGTTAGTGCGTATGGGCATTGGTGCCTTGCTGCTGGTGCCGCTGCTACTGAGCCTGCACTACTTGCGTCTGATCTGGCAGCACAAGGGGCCACTGTTGCTGCTGGGTATCGTTAACCATGTGCTGCCCTTCTCGCTCCTAGCGCTGGCAACCACGCGCCTAGAGGCGGGGTTTACGTCACTGATTAATGCCACTACGCCGATTTTCACCGCGCTGTTAGGGGCCGCCTTTTTTGCCACGCCGGTGCAGCGCCAGCAGTACGTGGGGTTAGCGCTAGCGCTGCTTGGCGTGTATGTGCTCTCAGCGAATCGGCTGGACTTCGGCTTAGGCGGCGACGGCTGGTTTATTATTGCCGTGTTAGGCGCCACGTTCTGTTATGGCATTGCGGGCAACTACTCTAAAACACGGCTGAGCCACTTGCCTACACGGGTGTTGGCGGCTGGCAGCAGCGCCATGTCGGCGCTGGTACTACTGATTCCCGGCGTGCTGCTATGGCCAAGCGAGCCTGTTAGCACGCTGGCTTGGGGAAATGCGCTGGCGCTGGCCATGCTCAGCACCACACTGGCGTTTCTGCTCTACTTTGGTTTGCTAGCAAGCGCTGGAGCCACCGCCACCTCGACGGTGACCTTCTTGGTACCCGTTAGCGCGCTGCTGTGGGGCTATTTGCTACTGGATGAAACGCTGAGCCTACAGGTCGTCACGGGCATGGTGATTACCCTGCTGGGAACCGCGATTGCTACTAAGCTGCTGCGATTCAGGCCTCGCGGGGCGTTGCCGACACCACGTCCCCCACACGAATAACGCTGCCATCCCCTGCTGCTAAGGTGGCATTTTGACCAAAATGCGCACCTTTTAAGTGGGGCTGGGTATTCAACGCCAAGAGCGTTTTTAGTGGCTCGGCCTGGGTGGGAATAGTGCCCGTTCGCTGGTCAACAGTGGTGATTTTGCAGCGCTGGCAAGGTTTCCGCAGAGTTAGCTGGTATCCCTCTGCAGCCAGCGTTGCCCAGCGATCCTCTTCCCAAGCGTCATCACACTCCACCACGATGTTAGGACGAAAACGGTTCATGGGTACCGGCGTATGCCCAGTCTCTACCAGCGCTTGATTTAAGGCATCTAGCGAACCGGTGGTGGTGATCAAAAAGGGGTAGCCATCGGAAAAATAAGTGTGGGCTTCGCCACCTGCCAGAAAGTCCTCTTCCACCGCACGGGTGAACGTGGTGGCAAAGCGCACTAGGCTGATGCCCTTGGCCTGCTCGCCCAAGGCGGCTTCCAGCCACTCGGACACCACTTCGCTCTCCGGCAGCGCTTTACAGTGATCGCCCCATACCGAGACCAGCCGTAAGTTGCCCTGGGGCTCTTCTAACGAGATAGAAATAGGCTCAACGGCGGGATGAGAAAGCACGAGGGAATCAGGGGTTAGTGCAACCGACACGGTGGCTAGGGCGGGCAATTGGCGCTGGGTGACAAAGCGCTGGTGGGAATCCACCAGCATCCAACGGCGGTCCCAGGCGAGGCCATGGGCATGAATTTCACTTTGGGTCACATCAATCCCCTGGAGGGATTTCACCGGATAAACCGTTAATTGAGTAATTTTCACAGCGGCCTCACGCGTTCTCGGGCATAGCAGGATAAAACGCTAGCCTAACGAGGTTATCGTAAGCAGCCAAACAGTTTTTAGGATGGGCGCTATAGCGTTTTACCCGCTTCGATACGATACCCCAAATCCACCACTTTCTGCTCCAGCGCTTCGCCACGGATCCGTGCCAGCAGGGCCTTTGCGGCGGCTTCACCAATTGCCTTACGGGGTGTGACAACGCTGGCAAGGCGGGGCGTCATTGCCTGACCAACATCGTGGCCGTGGAACCCGGCAATCGCCATCTGTTCCGGCACATGAATGCCCTGGCGCTGGCACTCAAAGTAAGCGCCCACGGCAACGTCATCATTGGTGCAGAAAATGCCGTCTGCTTCGGGGTAGTTACGCTGAATTTCCTGCATCAGTGCGGCGCCTACGGTATAGGAGGAGCGCTGACTGCTCTGCAGCGTCACCGGGGCCAACCCCTGTTCTTGCATGGCTTGACGATAGCCCAGCTCACGCTGGCGGGTACGTTCATCCAAACGCACAGCTAAGTAGATAACTTGGCGACGACCACGCCGGATCATCTCGCTGACCATATCGTAGGCGGCGCGGACGTTATCGTAGCCCACCGCTTGCTGCAGCGGCGGGCGGTGAGTGTCCATGATCTCGACAATCGGAATGCCGGCGGTTTCCAGCATGCGCAGGCTACGCGGCGTATGGTCACGGTCGGACAGAATCACACCATCAACGTTATACGACAGCAGCGAGGCAAGGCTGCGCTCCTCCAGCTCCTGACTGTAGCCGTAGTGGGAAAGCATTAGGTGGTAGCCTGCTGGCTCGGTATAGGCTTCGATACCAACGATGACATCAGCAAATACTTGGTTGGTCAGCGAGGGCACCAGCACACCGATTGAGTGGCTGGTAGCGCGGGATAACAGGTCTGGGGCGCGGTTGGGGATGTAGCCAATCTGTTCGGCGATACTAAAGATACGCTCACGAAGCCCTTCAGACACCGTTTCCGGGTCGCGCAAACAGCGGCTGACGGTCATTTTGGTAGCACCAACGCGATCAGCAATATCTTGTAATGTAGGGCGTTTTTTCTTCAATGGCGTTGCTGCCTTGTACGATGGGTGGCACTCGGGCCCTACCATAACGAATAGTAGAGCCCGTCGCCTATCCCTTCCTTTAGCCTAATGAGCGGCGCTGTTCGGGTATCAGCGTGGCGCTAAAACGCTCGACGATCACCGCCGGTGTTAGGCTGATGGAGAGCGTCACCGCCTCATCTGCTGCCGGTGGTTCTAGGTCGGCTAGCTGGCTGGCTAACATACTGTCGCCCTTAAAGAAGTGCCCGGCACGAGTTTCTAAGCGCTCGCGCAGCAGCCCATGCGTGCCTTCTAGGTAAAGAATACGCAAGGCGCTATCTCCTTCCCGAAGGCGGTCGCGGTAGCGCCGTTTCAGGCCAGAGCAGGCAATCACCACCGACTCATCCCGCGCCTTATACTCGGCAAATAGCCCAGCCAGGGTTGCTAGCCAGTCGCGACGGTCATCGTCGTTCAGCGGTGTACCGCTGGCCATCTTGGCTACGTTGGCTGGCGAGTGGTGGTCATCGCCATCAATAAAGGTGGCTCCCATACTGGCCGCTAGCTGCTGACCAATGTGCGACTTCCCCGAACCTGACACCCCCATGACGAGAATACGATGTGAGCCGTTATGAGCTGAGTAAGTAGTCACTCGCGACTCCTATCAGTTACCGCGTACAGCGGTGAGGTCAGGTAACCAAGTCACAATGCTTGGGAAGGCAATGAGCAGCACCAGCACAACCAGCAGCGCGGCGTAGTAGGGCAGCATGGCTTTTACTAGTGATTCCATGGAGACTTTGCCCACGCCACAGCCGACATAAAGGCAGGTGCCCACCGGCGGTGTTAGCAGCCCAATCCCCAGAATGAAGGCCATCAGCACGCCAAAGTAAGCGGCATCCACGCCGACCGATGTGACGATAGGTGCCAGCATGGGTGCCATGATGACCATGGCCGGCGTGAGGTCCATTACAAAGCCCACCAGCAGCAACAGTGCCGCCACAATCAGCAGCAGAAGGAACGGCTCCTGGGTAATCGCCTGTACCTGACGTACCAACGTTTGCGGAACCATATTGATGGTCAAGAACCACGCAATGACGGTGGCAAAGGCCAACAGCATCATTACCATCCCGGTCAGCCTGGCGGTACGAATCAGCATGCCCATGAGTTCGCTGAGCTTGAACTCGCGGTAAACCAGCAGTGAAATCGCCAGCGAGTAAAGCAGTGCCGCGACCGCCGCTTCTGTGGCGGTGAACAC
>NZ_JAMZBE010000109.1:0-12123 GCF_024158645.1 Halomonas sp. 707B3 | reverse complement strand
GCCACTGCGTCCAGCGCCAGAAAGGCTCCAGCCAAAAACCGCCAATGCTGGCACCGAGGTAGTAAAACACTAGGTAGAGCGCCGAGGCGCTGCCCCGTGCCCCTTGGGCATAGCGCCCCACCCAGCTAGACGCCAATGAGTGCGCCATAAAGAAGCCGAAGGCGTTAATGGTTAAGCCGAGGATGATGAGCGCCAGCGAGTCCGCCAGCGTGATGGCGGTGCCTAACATGAGAATCACAATGCCCGCACTTATGCAGCTGGCGGGGGAAAAGCGCCCCGCCAACTTGCCCGACACTGTCGAGCCAAAGGTGCCACCCAGGTAGGTGAGAAAGATCAGCCCCAGGCCACTGGCCGCCAGTTGATACGGCGCATCCGCCAAACGGAAAGTAATATAGCTGTACTGGTTAATAAAAATCAGAAAGTTAATGCCGCCAAGGAAGTAGGCAGCGAGCAGCACCGGCGAGCGTAAATGGCCGAGCAGGTCCCCCACCGCTTGGCGTAATTGAAAGCGCTTAGGCGTAAAGGCTTGGCTATTGGGCAGTAGCCGCCAAAAAATGATACAGCCCACCACGGTCATGGCACCCACCGCGAGAAACGCAGCGCTAGGCCCACCGATGGCCGCCGCCCCGCCCCCAACAATACGCCCGCTAATACCGCCTAACGAATTGGCCCCAATATAAAGCCCCACGGCACTCAGCAAGGCGGTTTTATCGAACTCGTCCCCCATCCAGGCAATCGCTACGGCGGGCAAGCCGCCGAGCACGAAGCCTTGCAGCAAGCGCAGAAACAATAAACTCTCGAAGGTAGGCGCAAAAGCTAAAGCGAGCGACAAACCACCCGCCAGGAGCAGCGTGATACGCATAATCCCTTCGCGGCCAATGGCATCGGAGAGCGGCCCAAACACCAGAAGCGCCAAGGCCAAAGAGAGCGTAGATACCGACATCAGCAGGCTGACGCCTAAGGTGGAAACCCCGTAAGCCTCTTTCAGGCCCGGCAATAGCGGTTGCGGCACATACAGGTTAATAAACACCAAAAACGACCCTAAACATAGGGCCGCCGTCGCGCGCCACCAGGCGCGCGTTTTTGCTTCAATCATGTCCTTTCCAATGTTGACCGACGCGCACGGCCGACACTTACGGCGTATAACGACTGCTGAGCTGGGCCAGATTCGTCGGCTCTAGCGCACGACGCGATTGCCAGTAGTAGCGCTGCCAATAGCTATTATCTAAACGTGAAATAATCACGCCCTTGGATGTGGAAGCATGGAGGAAATAGCCATTGCCGACGTAAATGCCCACGTGATTGTAGCGTCCAGGGGGGCGGAAGAAGACCAGATCGCCCGCCTGCAGCTCTTGGCGGTCGATCGGGCGTCCCTCATGCACTTGATCATAGGTAGTACGGGGTAACTCAACGTCAAAGGTATCGCGGAAAACGTTTCTTACCAGGGCAGAGCAGTCGATCCCTCGATCCGTCGTCCCTCCAATCCGATAAGGCGTTCCGGCCCACCGCTGATGCTGCTCTAACAGCGCTTGGCGAACGACCGTTGGCGGGGGCGTCTGCAGGTTACGCAGGTGAGCACTGATAGGATCAACGGGCGACATTTGAGGAGTAGCACCCTCCATGCCCGGAAGCGACATCGAGAAATAATCCTCAGGGGCTTCCATGCCCTGACGTGAGGCGGAGCCTGCACAGCCAGCTAACAGAGCAACGACGACACAAACACTTACAACACGGACAGCGGTCACAGCGGGGTGTGGCGACGCAACCATGCGATTAACCTCGTGACAGAATGAAAAATGGAAAAGACCCAAGCATGAGAAAACTCATTTTTATAAACCCTGGACTATAAGCCAGTTGTCCTATGCTTGGCGAGTCTAATGTAGAATCCGTTGATCACCCGGCAGCGTATCAATATGCAGCGGCGCAAAATGGCGCGGCTTATTGCCCGGAAAATCAAGGCTTGCCCAGGGGCCTGCCAGCACCGGCGCTCCGCATAGCCACGCCACCAGCGCCTGCCGGAAGCCCGCTAAAAAGCTCTCACGCTCGGGGGTTTCGCCCATAAAAAACGAGAAGCCTGCGTACATGCCAGCCGCATACTCCTGCCAACCGGAGTAGTGATCCGCCGCTAATTGGTAGGCGCGGTCGAGCACCTCAGCAAACGCCTGCTTGTCGAGCCAGCCTAGCTGCCGTGCCGCAATAGCGAGATCCACGAGCTGGGCAATGTCCCAGGCGGCCATGTCGACATCGTTACAGCCATCTTCGTTGGTACTGACACGGCGCAGGCGTAGCAGGTGGTGGCGCTCTTCTTCGCCGCAGTCGCCGGATTCCAAAATGGCGATTTCGGACGCCAACCGCTCCGGATTCAGCGTGTAGGGCGCGTAGTTGATCTGGTACTCCTGGCGGTCACCCGACTCCAGCATGAAGGTTAAAAACTCCTGCATATCGTCGGCGCTGGTGAGGTGGTAGTGGCTCTCTACCCATTCGCGAATATCGGCGCACTCACGAAGGCTTTCCAACTGCGGCTCGCTCCACACCGCACTGTTCAGCGGCCCCACCAACGACATCGCCGTAAAATGGCTCAGAGTGGGCCGTTCGCCAGGCTCGCACCAGGCATCCGGCCGCCAATCCAACCAGTGGAACAAGCTGCCTGGGTCTTCCAGGTGCCAAGCAATCTCGTTAATCAGCGAATCGTGCTCCGGCTCCGGCAGGCAGCTCTCCCAGGCAAACCAGGCTTCTAGCAGACGCTTGGGAGTCGCATAAAAACGGCATAGGCAGCTCCGTAGGGCGCTGGCGTGCTGCATGAGCGGTTCGCGCTCGAATAGGCCGCTATCGAGGGCCATGTGCAGGTAGAAGGCAAACTTCTCGGCCATGTGAATCGTGGCGGCGTGGCGGCTCACCCCTTTCACCGCATTGCGCTGTTTTAGCTCATCAGGGGTCGGCTGGCCAAAGCGCGTTTGCGACGGAGGCAGCACGCCGTGAACGGCATCCGCCGCTAGCTGGTTGAGGTGGTGGGCCTGGGCGGGTAGCCAATAGCGCGCCAGCACTTGATGGCCTTCATCCGCATGCAGGCCAAGTGAATCCTGTAGGTAGACAGCGGCATCAGCGCGGCGCTGCTCGGCAATCGGGGCCGAGGGATTGAGCTGACGCAGCATGACATCCGGCTCGCGTACGCCAGCCAGGGCGAGCAGCCAATGGTGCGGCGTGTTGCGCCACGCTTTGATACGCGTACGCGAGGCTTGGCGAGTCGGCTCGTCCAGTAACGCACCCAGCGAGTGCTTCCAGGGGCTATGGGCAGCGTGCATTAACAGCTTGTGGCGGGCGCTGGGTGTCATCCCCCGGCGATCAACGCCCTCGAACAGGCTTTGCCCGCGCATGTAGGCTTTCAGTACTGCGTGCCAGTCGTGGTAACGACGACCCACGAGGTCAGCCGCATGGGCCGCTAGGTCGTCCGCTTCCGCCTGGCTTAGCCAGCCGCAGCAAGCACCAGCCCAGGCGAGCTCTACTAACCGCAGCCAATCCCAGGCGGCCCACTCCAACGGCTCGCCCTGATTGACGAACGCAGTGAGCACGGGCGCGTAGGGAGCATCGTTCACCGCACCCCGCTGCCACTCTTGGCGCTGGGCACGATCCATGGTCAGCAGTTCGCGGGCTTCAATATCCCAGCGCTGGCGCTCACCCTGGGCACTTAGCCATAGCATCACTTCTAATAGCTGCTCGCGGTCATACACTTGCCAGATGTGCCCTAACCACTCGCTGGCATCGGGCCAGTCGGCGGCGCTAGCCGGGTAGCTCACCACTGGGCGAAACAGCGCGCCCAACCGCCAAGGCTGAGCTTCTGGGGCTTGCGGCCATAGCGAAGCCGGTGCAGGGCGTTGCGCTAGCTCAGTATCCAGGGTTTGCCATGTGATACCTTCACCTTCACTCTCTAGATCCGCCAGCGCTTGGCAGGCGTCGATAAAACGGTCATCTGCGCCAGTTTCCCAACCTTTGGCCCCCAGCGCGCGACGTAGATCCGACAGCCACCCTCGCTGATCGCTGTAGTCAGAAGTGATGCGCCGTGTTAAGTGGTGTGCCCAGTTCGTCGCCTGAGCCTGGCTTAGCCAACCCGCCGCCCCGGCGAGTGCTGCCCACTCCAGCGCGCCCAACAGCTGATCGGCGCTGCCTGACGGTGCGCCGAGTGCAAAAAACAGCTGGTCTGCCAACGCGCCACGATCTGTAATACCCAGTTCTAGCAGGCGTTGCTCCGCCGCGACCGCATCCACCGCCAGTGGGTGCGGTGTAAAAGCCCAATCACACAGCACCAGCTGTTGAGCCCACCAGGCATTTAGTGCGTCGACCAAAAGACACCTCGAAGAAACAGAAAGCGATCAATGAAAGCCATAACCAACCAGAGCAGCCCAACGAGGCCGCCAAAAGCGGCATAGTGTAACGGAATCTGCGGCTAAGACCGATAGCAGCCGCACAAAACAGCGCTGCCCGGCACAAAGGCCGGGCAGCGATTACCGCAAAGAGCAGCGTGCGCTAAGCGCTTTTGACTTTACTAATGACCCATAGCAAGACCACCGCCCCCACGGTTGCCGTGACCAGCGAGCCGATAAAGCCACCCGCCTGTAAACCCAGCAAACTAAATAAGAAGCCCCCGACGAGCGCGCCAACCACACCCACGCCGATGTTGCCTAAAATACCAAAACCACCGCCACGCATGATGTTGCCAGCAATCCAGCCAGCTAAACCACCAATAATTAACCATGCTATAAAGCTCATACAACCTCCTTGGTTTCACTCAGCTTGGGGTTTTACCTTCAACCTATCCTTCCACCTATGCTTGTCCTACCATAGCACACGGCGCTACTGTTCTGCCCATTTGTTGCCTTTTCCCACAAGGATCCTCTTATGATTCCCGACTCCCTTAAACAGCTACTTAGCCACGTTGATGGTCATCAACGGGTCACCTGGGAGGGGCGTGACGTCGCGCTCTTCAACATGGTCTGGGGGGAAATGGCGATCAGCCTGCAGGGCGCGCAGGTACTGCACTTTCAGCCCGCCGATGACACCGACTGGCTATGGGTGACGCCAACGCCGCAGGCGCTGCCGGGCGCGATCCGTGGCGGCATTCCGCTCTGCTGGCCCTGGTTTGCCGACGAGCGCTACGCCGATGAGAGCCCTGAGCGTACCGGCCCCTTCCACGGGCTTGCCCGCCACGCCATGTGGCGCCTGGACGCCGTTGACGACCACGCCGAAGGCATCGAAGTGCACCTCTCGCCGGAAGAGCGCCTACATAGCCAGCTCACCGCCCGCGTGGTCATTCAAGCCAACGCCCAGCGGCTAAACGTTGAGATCATCAGCGAAAACATTGGCGATGCTCCGATCAAAACTAGCGGCGCACTGCATACCTACCTGGCCGTTAATGAGGTGCATCAATGCCGCTTAGAAGGCCTCGCGGGTGCACGCTATTTGGATAAGCTGCGTGACTTTGCTGAATCTGAGCAACAGGGCACGCTGGCGATTCGTGGCCCAGTCGACCGTATTTATCATACCAATGAAGCGGTGCTGCTCAACGACGGTCAGCGCACGCTGCGCATCGGCAAGCAGTCCAGCGACTCAACGGTGGTCTGGCACCCGGATAGCGATCTGCCCAGCGACACGCCCGCCGACGCCGCCAAACACTTTTTATGCGTCGAGGCCGCCAATACTCGACTTGATCCGGTTTGGTTGGTACCCGGGGCGCAGCACCTGCTAGGGACGACAATAAGCCGCGGTTAATGATCGGTTCATCAAGGATTTGCTATGATCAGGCCATGGATATCCCCCCAAAGGAGAGACGATGGATCCACAGCAATGGCTGGAAGCAGCCACGCTTGCCTTTAACCTGATCGGCATGGTGGTGTGCTTGGTTGGCTTAACGCTTGCGCAAAAAATGCAGCGCCGCTGGCCCGGCTATAGCCTCGCGGTCGTCGGTTTTATCATTGCGACCCTGCCCATGCTCTCCCAGCTTGTCTTGATGTGGCAGCGCTAACGCTCGACCAACTCGCCAAGATGCCCCACCCGATGAAGGAAGCGACAGGATGCGCCAGCCGTTAAGCCGCGAATTGAGCAACATGTTAGAGCGAAGCCGAGACCGGCAGCTGCGGCTGGCGGTGACAGGCCTTTCGCAAGCGGGTAAAACGGCGTTTTTAACCTCGCTGGTGAACCAACTACGCCATGCAGGCGTAGAAGCACAGTTAGACCTGTTACCGGTTGCCCGTGAAGGCCGACTGCTAGGCGCGCAGCGTTTAAATCAGCCGGACTTAGGCGTACCACGCTTCCCCTATGACCCTGGCATGGCATCGCTGAGAGACGTACCGCCGCGCTGGCCCGAGCCCACCCGCGGCATTAGCGAGCTGCGTTTACAGCTGCGCTACCGCCCTGCCCAGCAGGGCTGGTTCACGCCGGATATCGCTCACTTGACGCTGGATCTGTTCGATTACCCCGGCGAATGGCTGCTGGATTTGCCGCTGCTGCAGCACGACTTCTATAGCTGGAGCCAGAGCCAAGCCCAGCACGAAGGCCCACACCGCCGGGCACTGTTTAGCGAATGGCTGGCCGAGGCAGAGCAGCTAGACCCTACGGCAGAAGCCGATGAAGCACAGCTCGCCACGCTGGCCGAGGCCTACGCATTGGGCCTGCGTCGCGCCAAGCAGGCGGGCTTTTCTGACCTGCAGCCAGGGCGTTTTTTGCTGCCCGGCGAGCTGGATGGCGCACCGGTGCTGCAGTTCTTCCCGCTGCCCGGATTAGATACTCCCAAAGAAACCCTCGACACCCTGCCCGAATCGAGCCTCTACGCCACCCTGGCGGCGCGTTTTCGCTACTATCAGCAGCAGGTGGTGCGCCCCTTCTACCGCGACCACTTCCGCCGCTTTGACCGCCAGATTGTACTGGTGGACGTGCTGGGCGCGCTCAACGCCGGGCCGGAGCGTTTCGAGGATCTTTCCCGCGCGCTACAACAGCTGATGAAGAGCTTTGATTACGGCAAGCGCAGCCTGCTGACCCGCCTGTTCGCTCCTAAAATTGACCGCCTCGCTATTGCCGCTACCAAAGCGGACCACGTGACGCCCGACCAGCACACCCACGTGGTGCAGCTGTTAGAAGCGCTGCTGGCGGAGCCATTGAAAGACTTACGCTTTGCCGATATCCCGGTGAAAGCGCTGTCGCTGGCGGCCATTCGCGCCACCGAGGCCCGCGAAGTGCTTCATGATGGCAAGCGAACGCCAGCGCTGAAAGGCACCACGTTAGAAGGTGAAGACGTGCTGGTGTACCCCGGCGATGTGCCCAGCCGCCTGCCCAAAGCCGATTTTTGGCAGCAGCAAGGGTTTGATTTCCCCAGTTTCCGCCCGGTGCCCGCCGATAGCGAGGCACTGCCCCACATCCGTATGGACGCCGCGATTGACTGGCTGATTGGAGACAAACTGACATGAGCAACCCTCAGCCTCGCCGCGACTTCCACACCGAAGCGCCGCCCGAGCCTACCCAGGAAACCCTGCGCCAGCATGAACGCTTTGCGGCGACTGAATCACACCAACCGCTGGCGACCCAAGCCGAGCTAAAAGCGCTGCCGGAAGAGACCCTTGGCGCGCCCCGCAAACGCCGCTGGGGGCTGATGTTTGCCTTGGCAGGCGGTGCCACACTCGGCACGGTAGAGCTGGCAACCGGAATTCCTGATGCGCTGTCCCAGTCCCAGTGGATGGCGATGGCATGGCAGCTGTTTGGGATTAGCCTGATTGGCTTGGGCGGCGTATCGCTTCTCAAGGAGCTGGGCCGTTTGCGGCGCTTAAAGCGGCACGATCAGCTACGGGCCAACCTAGCTGAGCTTCCCCAGCGCTCCAGCAAACAAGCCCAGGCGATGGCCGTTCAATTAAAACAGCAGCTTGCACTGAGCAACGACGACCCGCACTGGCTGGCCTTTCAGCGAGCGTGCCAACCGCACCATAGCGGTGAAGAGATTCAAACCCTGCTGCGCTACCACCTGCTAGCCCCCCGTGATCGGGAAGCTCAGCGGTTGATTACGCGCATGTCGGGGGAAACCGCCATCATGGTGGCGGTTTCCCCGCTAACCCTGGTGGATATGGCACTGGTGGCGTGGCGCAGCCTTGCCATGGTGGATAGGCTAAGCCGCCTGTACGGCCTGGAACTTGGCTACGCCAGCCGCCTGCGGCTATTTCGCCACGTGCTGCATAACATGGCGTTTGCAGGCGCCAGCGAACTGGCTACCGATGCCAGCATGGACATGCTCTCGCTGGACTTGGCAGGCCGCCTTTCGGCAAGAGCCGGCCAAGGCTTAGCAACGGGGCTGCTGAGCGCCCGCCTCGGTATGCGCGCTCAGCGACTGTGCCGCCCGGTGGCGTTTACACCAGAAGAGCAGCCCAAACTAGCCGATCTTCGCCAAGACCTCTGGCGGCAGATCAAGCGGCTTGATAAAGAGCCCGCCCCCGCCGCACGCAACAGCGATTAATACCGCTCACCCAGCGGCTCAAGCCAGCCGCTGCTCGGTTTCAGCATCGAACAGCACCGCCCGGGACATATCGACCCTCAGCGCCAAGCGCTCACCGGGCGACACCTCACACTTCGGCCCAACCCGCGCGGTAATCTCCTGCTCGCCCAGCGGCAGGCGCAGCAGAATATCGGCACCGGTCGGCTCCACCACGCTCACCTTGGCTTCCAGCAGCGTGCCTTCGGCCTGCTCGCTGAGCCGCACATCCTCTTCGCTGAAATGTTCAGGCCGCAGGCCGAGAATCACCGGCTTGTCGAGCTGCTCCACCAGCCCTGCCGTATGGCGGGCCGTTGGCCACGGCAGCAGTAGATCGACTTCATCGGGGGTGGCAATGCGCAGTGCATAGCCATCGCCGTCGGCTTCCAGCGTAGCGCGGATGAAGTTCATCGACGGTGAGCCCATAAAGCCTGCTACGAACATATCCACCGGGTTGTTATAGACTTCATCAGGGCTGCCTAACTGCAGAATATGGCCATCACGCATCACCGCGATGCAGTCTGCCAAAGTCATGGCTTCTACTTGGTCGTGGGTAACGTAGACGATGGTGGTGCCTAAACGCTGGTGGAGCTTTTTGATCTCGGTGCGCATATCTACGCGCAGCTTGGCGTCCAGGTTCGAGAGCGGCTCGTCGAACAGATAGACCTTAGGCTCCCGCGCTAGGGCGCGGCCCATGGCCACCCGCTGGCGCTGGCCGCCGGAGAGCTGGGCGGGCTTGCGTTCTAACAGGTGGGAGATTTGCAGCAGATCGGCCACCCGCTCCACGGCGGCTTCCCGCTCGGCCTTGGGCACTTTGCGCATCTCTAGGCCGAAGCTGATGTTTTGGCGCACGGTCATTCTGGGGTACAGGGCGTAGGACTGGAACACCATGGCAATATCGCGCTCGGCGGGGGTGCGCCAGGTGACGTCTTCACCGTCGATATAGATATTGCCGCTGGTGACCGGCTCAAGGCCTGCGATGGCGTTCATCAGCGTGGATTTACCACAGCCGGATGGCCCCACCAGAATCAAAAACTCGCCGGAATCGATGGAGATGCTGACATCTTTCAGCACCCGCTCGCTGCCAAACTCTTTGCGTACGTTGTGAATCTCTAACGCTGCCATTATCAAAATCCTGTTCTAAGGGAGCTGGCAAGACACGCATTGGCACCGGTCAGATCACCCCTTGGCGGGGGCGCTGTAAACCCTTCCCTGGGCGCTACTTTCGCCGTCTGACCGCCATGGATGGCGGGAATGCCGGAATTGTCAGGAACATTTTCCGGCCTTGGCGAAAGCCCCCCCGCTACGGGGAGATGCTGACCTCTACCTGCGACTGCCATGCACCTAGTTGTTATTAGCCCTTTACGGAGCCTGCCGTCAGCCCACGTACGAAGTATTTACCCGCCAGCACGTACACCACCAGGGTGGGCAGCGCGGCAATCATGGCGGCGGCCATATCGACGTTGTATTCGCGCACGCCGGTGGAGGTGTTCACCAAATTATTGAGCGCCACGGTAACCGGCTGGGTGTCGTGTGCCGAGAACGCCACGCCGAATAGGAAGTCGTTCCAGATTTGGGTGAACTGCCAAATCACCGAGACCACGATGATAGGGGCGGACACCGGCAGCAGGATGCGCCAGAAAATACGGAAGAACCCGGCACCATCCAGCTTGGCCGCCGACACCAGCTCGTTGGGAATGCCCACGTAGAAGTTGCGGAAAAATAGCGTGGTAAAGGCGATACCAAACACCACGTGCACCAGGATCAGCCCCGCCCGCGAGCTGGAAAGCCCCAGCCAGCCCAGGGTTTGCGCCATGGGCAGCAGTACGACCTGAAACGGAATAAAGCAGCCAAACAGCATCAGCGCAAACACCAGCTCGGAGCCTTTGAAGCGCCATTTGGTCAGGGCGTAGCCGTTCAGCGCTCCTACGGCGGTGGAGATCAGCACCGCAGGAATGACGATAGCAAAGGAGTTCCAGAAATAACCGCCCACGCCTTCGCAGCGCATGCCGGTGCAGGCTTCGCCCCAGGCTTTTGTCCAGGGGGCCAGCGTTGGGTTTTGCGGTAACGACAGCAGCGTACCGGCGCTGATTTCGCTCAGTGGTTTAATGGAGGTCATCAGCATGACCACCAGCGGCAGCACGTAGAACAGCGCGGCGATGACCAGCACCGCGTACAGCACGCCCCGCCACAACTTGGCCGCAGGCGTTTGGCGACGAATCACATTAGCCATGTTTGCGGCTCCTTAGTTCGGAGTAGAGGTAAGGAATCAGGATGGCCAGCACACCGCCGAGCATCAGCATGGCACTGGCAGAGCCCAGGCCGATTTGCGCGCGGTTAAAGGCGTGGGTGTACATAAAGGTGGCGGGCAGGTCCGTTGCATAACCCGGCCCGCCGCCGGTAAGTGCCACTACCAAGTCAAAACTCTTGATCGCAATGTGGGCGAGAATCATCACCGCGCTGAATACCACCGGGCGGAGGCAGGGCATGACCACCCGCCAGTAGATGCGCGGCAGGCTCGCGCCATCAAGCTGGGCAGCTTTGATAATGCTATCGTCGATACCGCGCAGACCGGCGAGAAAGAGCGCCATTACGAAGCCAGAGGCCTGCCAAACGGCGGCGATCACCAAGGTATACACCGCCATATCCGGGTCAACGATCCAGTCGAACTCAAACGACTCGAAACCCCAGCTGCGCACCATGGCCTGAATGCCTAGCTGCGGGTTCAGCAGCCACTTCCACACGACCCCCGTGACGATGAACGACAGCGCCATGGGGTAGAGATACACCGTGCGTAGCGCGCCCTCCTGACGAATCTTTTGATCCAACAGCATCGCCAGCAGCGCACCCAGCACTAAGCAGATCACGATAAACAGCGTGCCAAAGATCATCAGGTTGGTAGAGGCCACCCACCAGCGCTCGTTAGCCATCAGCCGCGCATACTGGCCAAACCCGACAAAATCGTAGCTGGGCAGCATGCGCGAGCTGGTGAGTGATAGAACAAAGGTCCACAGCATAAAGCCGTAAACAAAAAACAGAGACACCGCCACCGAGGGTGCCAGCACTAGCCTTGGCAGCCAGGCCTGCAGCCGACCAGAGGCCGTTGGCCGCAACGCGGTGCGCGTTGGGGTTTCGCTCATGGGGAATTCCTCACCAGTCAACCGCTAGCGCCGCCGTTGCGGCGGCGCTGGTTACGTACGTTCAGCGCGTGCTTGCGCTATTGCCAACAGTGCCGCGCTTAAAACGAGGCGGCTTCTGCGGCGCTGACCAGTCGCTGGGCAGCCTCTTCGGCGGGCATATCGGCGTCGTTGAAGTAGTTGGTCACGACGTCAAAGATAGCCCCCTGAACGTCGGCACGAACGGCCATACCGTGGGCCATGCTGGGCACTAACCCCTCCTCTTCAGCGGTACGTTGGAAATCAGCCATCGACTGCTGGGCGCAGCTGTCGAACTCGCTCATATCCAGGTCAGGACGCGCGGGAATGGAGCCTTTGGCTAGGTTGAAGGCTTCCTGGAAGGTGGGCTCTAACACCAAGCGCGCCAGCGTGTGCTGAGCTTCACGCTCGGCATCATCGGTCACGCGGAACATCGCCAGGCTATCAATGTTGAAGGTAAAGGCG
>NZ_JAMZBE010000108.1:0-12143 GCF_024158645.1 Halomonas sp. 707B3 | reverse complement strand
GCATGGCACTGTCTGGGTGAATGGCGATAATGGCTATATTGCCATGCAGGTCAGTGGGTTAGAAGTGCTTCCGGGGGCCGGTCTCACGGATTCAGGTTTTATATTAGGGATGCGAGCTAGAGTAAGTGTTGAAGTGTTTGCTAGTGGCTTAGTGGTTGCTGGCAATTTGAGGAATCTTTCCGTCGGTGGCTGTTTAGTAGATGTAGCTATTGAAGATGCTGTTCCGTTGATAGTAGGACAGCAAGTGCCAGGAGTGACTATTGAGTTTCCTAGCGGTGCGAGTTTTTTTACGGAAGGAATTGTGCGGCATATGCGACCCTTTGGTAATCATGGATATGCTGCATTAGGAATAGAGTTTTCTAATATCGAACCGCATCAAGCCGAAGAGCTCTACTATTTTGTTAATGAAGTAGAAAGGGAAGCCGCCTTTCGGTCGGGCGCTAATGGCCGTTTCACTGACCACTCTCCACTTTTCGTGCCTGGTGCAAGAGAGAAAAAAATGCTACAGCGGGAAGAGAAAGATCAAAAAAATCGCCAGCGGCAATCTCCTATGCAGCGCGGTATTCTAGAGTTAGCACACCAACTGCAATATGCTTTGATGTATATCAAAAGCCGGAATCACTTTCCCGAACAAGTGATATATGACTGTGCGGACTCTATCCTCTATCTCGTTCGTGAGGATCGTAAAGCGCTGCTATATGCACTTACTTTCCTTCACAATGAGCCAGAGTGGGTTAGGCATGCTGTGCGTGTTGCCGCGCAAATGGCAGATATTATGCTTATTCGCGATGCTCACTCTACCCAAGTACGAGAGGTGATGGTAGGCACGCTATTGCACACTATGGGTAAGCCTTTGTTAGTGAGCGAGGAACTGCCATCGCTTAAGTCTAATATGACACCTCGACAGAAAACGTTACTAAAGCAGCATCCAAATGTTTTATGGGATAAACTTGTATCATTGAACTGGAAACCTAGCCCAGTATGTAAAGATATACTATTAAATGCCAATGAGCGATTAGATGGCTCGGGTTACCCCTCGGGATTGAAAGGCCCTCAATTATCTGAAAACGTGATTTTACTGTCAGTAATAAAAATAATTAATAAGCTTACCTATGAACGTAATGGAATAAAGCCACGTACCCCTCTTGATGCTTATCGTTTAGTAAGTGATAGCTATCAGAGCTATGATAAGGCAACATTGGTTGAATTTATCCAGTGTTATGGACTTTATCCTATCGGGAGTCTGGCTAAGTTTTCCGGTGGTTTTTTGGCTTGGATTATTGATATTGACAGTAAAGGAATGCCAGTTAAGGTGAACGTAGTGAAGAATCTTGCCTTTATGGATACCAATATTGATAGCATTTTGGATGCAGGGGACTTTTCCCAGATAGGAAGGTTAGAAGGCGTTGTTGATCCTAATGATTATGGTGTAAAATTTCTTAAGTTATGATTTCTAAACCGCCCTGGCTATTCAGGGCGGTTTTTTAGGTAATTCATTGTAGTCTGGATAATATTGCCTCAGAGGCAATATTATTGTTTATAAGTAACCAGTTGGCTCATTAAAACTCCTCCCAGCTCGGCTCCTCGCTATGTTTTACCAGTGTGTGGCCAAGACTGTGCTTTTGGACAGGCAGTGAGTGAGCAGCCGTAAAGGGCTTGGGTGCTGTGGTGGGCTGCGCTACATTTAATTTGAACGTGGCGATTAAATCTGCGAGGCGGTTCGCTTCATCTTGCAGAGAAGCCGCTGCGGTACTGGTTTCTGAAACTAAAGAGACATTCTGCTGAGTC
Source organism: Halomonas sp. 707B3 (assembly GCF_024158645.1). Classification (NCBI taxonomy): domain Bacteria; kingdom Pseudomonadati; phylum Pseudomonadota; class Gammaproteobacteria; order Oceanospirillales; family Halomonadaceae; genus Halomonas; species Halomonas sp. 707B3. The sequence continues at coordinate 10,355 of NZ_JAMZBE010000108.1, read as the reverse complement.
GCAGAGTCCATTTGCGTAATAGCCGTCGTTACCTGGTTGATACCGCTTTCTTGCTCATTAACCGCCAAGGCGATCTCTTTCATTAGCTCGGAGACTTGCTGCACTGCCGCGACAGTGCTTTCCATACCTTCACCGCTAAGCTCTGACTGCCGAGTGCCCTCTTTAATACGTGTAGCGATGCCATCAATAATACTGCGAATTTGCCCGGATGATTCGGACGTTTTCGTGGCCAGTTTACGAACTTCTCCCGCGACGACCGCAAAACCCCGGCCGTGTTCACCGGCGCGGGCGGCTTCAACGGATGCGTTCAGTGCCAAAATATTGGTTTGAAACGCAATGCTTTCAATCACCCGGATAATATCTTGGACGCGCTGAGAGTGCTCCTCCATATCTTTCATGAGTGCGGTGGTTTGCTCTACCTCTTTGCGTGCATCACTGGCTTTTGATGAAGCAGTAGAGGTTAATTCGCTGGCAGTGCTGGCGGTTTGGTTATTATGGCTAACCGTTGAGGACATCTCCTCCATGCTAGAGGCGGTTTCTTGCAGTGCGCTGGCCTGCTCTTCGGTACGAGAAGCTAGGTCTTCGCTGCCGCTAGCGATTTCACGGGCGCTGTGAGCCACCATTTGGCTCGTTTGGTTTAGCGTTACCATCATATCGGTAAGCTTAATCTGCATCGCTTGCATGGCTTGATACAGCTTACCGATTTCGTTGCGACCTTCATCTTCAATATGGCTGGTCAGGTCCCCTTGTGAAATATTCTCGCAGATGGTGACTGCACGGCTAAGCGGCGACACTATGAACCGGCGTAAACCAATCTGTAGGCCTACAAACAGCAGCAGTGAGACAACCAACACCGTGGCGACTGTCCAAATGATGCGCTGATTAGCGGTGTTAGCTTCACTCTGCATCTCATCTGCCAGGTCTTCAGCAAAGAGGGCAAATTCACGCGTAGCATCGGTGAGAGAGCCTGCTTCTACGTCAAGGCGCTGCTCTTGTTCAGCGATTTGAATAGGATCGCCCTCTGCTAGTGCTTGAATGACGGCCGGTGTTACTAACTCCTGGAAGCTATTGACGACTTCTATGTAGTACGGGTAGCGTTCCTGCCCTTCGGTCACATCGTAGCCGCTTAGTTCATCGAAGCGTTCTATTGCTCGCTCTAAGCTGCGCCGAGCTTGCTCCAAGGGAATATCCGTATCAGAGTTGGTTTTGCTGCTGTATTCAACAAACCTTGCCATGCGCAGCCGCAGTTCCATCAGGTTCACTTCCATGCGGTTGGCTGCGGCAACTTGATCGGCGCTTAGCTCAGATATTTCATTAATATCGCTCAAGCTGTTGCGGGCAGCTGAAATGGCGAGAGTCCCAATGGCTAATACCATCACGATAAGCAGCGCCATGGCGGCAGTTAGGCTATGTTGGATGCGGATGTTTTTCATGTTCCCTCTGGGTAATGGTTGAGTAGAGTTCGTTGAGACTCATACCACCGTAGGTGATGGAGGCAGTCCCACTGGAGCCGAGGCTAGTAGTTCAATTTTTATAAGTTGCTTGAGTACGCTGGACTTTATATATAAAGTGCGCAGTTATTAATAATAATTAATTTCGTTGCTTTCGATTGAAAATTGTAATGCTAGCGTATGACAATGTCTTGTTACTAATATTCTTTTTTGTGAAGACAACCAGAAAAATTGATAGGTTTGAATGAAATATCAAAGAGATTTTTTCTTTGTTTAATTTAAATGACTGTTTTGTTTATTTTTTTGTTTTTGAGTAATTTTTTATAATTTTTGAGTTAAGCTTATTGGTTGATGCCATTAGTGATTTCTCAATAAGTTTGCATTAATGGTTGTGATCGTTTTGCATTGTTGTATATAGCGTCTGCGAAGGGCACTCACCAAACTGCTGCTTATAGTCGTGGGCGAACTGCCCTAAATGCCAAAATCCCCAATACGTCGCAATCTCGGTCACTGTTTGTGGCGGTTCAGCTGCGCGCAGGGAGCGCCGCACTCGGTTAAGGCGCGTCAGCCTTAAAAACTGCAATGGGCTGATCCCTAAAATCGTCGTAAAGCTATATTGCAGCGTGCGTCGGCTCACATGGGTCAGTTCACACAGCGCGTCCATGGTGATGGGGGCGTCTACATGCGCGTCGACGTACTGCTTGACCCGGTCGACCACGGCTTTGCGATGCGCGTAGCTGGGAGGCAGCTCGCCACAGGGCTGTTGGGCATCTAATAGCTCCAGCAGGCCGGTTAAAAGAATATCCTGATGCAGCTTTTCAGCAATGGCTCCCTGCTGTTGGCCTAACAGCCGCTCCAATAGAAACAGTAGGGCGCGCAGCGTGGCAGGGTTCACATGACGGCGGGGCACGGTCATCCACTGCTCATCCAGCGTGATGCCCTGGCGTTCGGCAGCGGCGTGTAATGCCGGTAGACGTATCACCAGCCCGTAAATATCGAAGGCTTCCGGGGTCACCAATTCAAAATCGCGCCCGCCGGGGCGGCACATCACTTGCTGCGCGTCGAGCGGCTGCCCATTGATACGCGAGCCCGCTGGTCGGGTTGGAATGCCCAGCCATAAAGAGTTCTCCCACACCCGGCAATCCTGACGCAGCGCCTGGCCGGTGTGCTCTTTGAAGACCTGGATGGCAGGCAACGCAATTTCATCCAGCCGCCCATAAAACCGCCCAGGCGTGAGCTGATCATACTGCTGCTGCCAGTGGGTGAGGTTTTGCGCATGCTCGTCAGCATCAAACGCTTCTTGAATGCACTTTTTTGGTGCGCTTTGGGTAGGCGTCAAGGTCATCACCAGCTCCTGACAGCGTGAATCAACCGCGTCCACGCCTTGTTGTTGTTATTAACCAGCTGTTTCTTATTGGTTTTTATAGCCTTGGTGTGTTTTGCCAAAACTCGATACTCCCCGTTAAGTGATAGCGCTATTGTGAGAACAAGCAAGTTTTGTTCCTCAACGCGCATACCGTGCCTTGAGTATCGAACAGGTAAGAGAAGGGAAGGCCTATGGCGCAGACCTATCACACCACGGTGGGGAGCCGCCGCTATCGCTTTAGCGGGCTCGCCGAACTGATGGCCAAAGCCACGCCGCCGCGCTCGGGCGACCGCCTTGCCGGGGTGATGGCAGAGTCCGCAGAAGAGCGGGTCGTCGCTCAAATGGTGCTGGCGGAGCTGCCGCTCACCACTTTTTTGAACGACGCGCTGATCCCCTACGAGCAGGACGAAATCACCCGCCTGATTATCGACGACCACGATGCGGAGGCGTTTGCGCCGCTGAAGCACCTGACCGTAGGCGATTTTCGCAACTGGCTGCTTTCGGACCACGCCACCAGTGAAGCCCTAGCCGCTGCAAGGCTCGGCATTACGCCGGAAATGGCCGCGGCGGTGAGTAAGCTGATGCGCAACCAGGACCTCATGCTGGTGGCGAAGAAATGCCAGGTGACCACGGCATTTCGCAACACCATTGGGCTACCGGGGCGGCTTTCGACCCGCTTACAGCCCAACCACCCCACCGATGACGTCACCGGCATCGCGGCCAGTATTCTCGATGGTCTGCTGTATGGCAGCGGCGATGCGGTGATCGGTATCAACCCGGCTACCGATAACGTCGCTCAGAGCATCAAGCTGATGCGTCTGATGGACGACGTGATCCAGAAATACGAGATCCCTACGCAATCCTGCGTGCTGACCCACGTGACCAATACGCTAGAAGCCATTGAACAGGGCGCACCGGTGGATCTGGTGTTTCAATCCATTGGTGGCACCGAAGCCACCAACCGCAGCTTTGGGTTCGATTTGAGCACCCTGGCGGAAGCTGAAGCCGCCGCGCAAACGTTGAACCGAGGCACCGTGGGTCGCAACGTGATGTATTTCGAAACCGGCCAAGGCAGCTCGCTCTCCGCCGACGCCCACCACGGGCTGGATCAGCAAACCTGCGAAGCCCGGGCCTACGCCGTGGCGCGCAAGTTCAATCCGCTGCTGGTCAACACGGTGGTGGGGTTTATTGGCCCTGAATATCTCTACGACGGTAAAGAGATCACTCGCGCCGGCCTTGAGGATCACTTCTGCGGCAAGCTCTTAGGTGTGCCGATGGGGTGCGACGTGTGCTACACCAACCACGCCAACGCCGATCAAAACGATATGGACAACCTGCTGACGCTGCTGGGCGTGGCGGGCTGCAACTTCGTGATGGGCATCCCCGGCTCTGACGACATCATGCTCAACTATCAAACCACCTCGTTTCACGATGCGCTCTATGCCCGTCGGGTGCTGGGGCTAAAAGCCGCGCCAGAGTTTGAGCAGTGGCTGGCCAAGATGCAGATCTTCCAAGATGTGAGCACCCATCGTCTTAACGACCAGCTGCCCGCCGCCTTTGCCAACAGCCTGCGCCACTTGCCGAAGGGGAGCGACTGAAATGCCTAAGCAACCCACGCAGGAAACCACTGCGCCGATCGTCATTGAGAACCCCTGGGAGCGCCTGCGCGCCTTTACCGATGCGCGCATTGGTTTGGGGCGCGCGGGGGTGAGCCTGCCCACCAAGCAGTTGCTCGCGTTTCAACTCGCCCATGCCCAAGCTCAAGATGCGGTTCACTGCCCGCTGGAGTGTCAAACACTGGCCGATGAGCTGACCCAGGCGCTTGGCTTGAGCACCGAACCGCTTGCGGTACACAGCCGTGCAGAGGACCGCGCGATGTACCTGCAGCGGCCCGACTACGGCAGACGCCTTAACGAGGCATCCCGGCAAACGCTGCAGCAGGCGGCAGAGAGCGGCCAACGGTTTGATCTGGCGGTGGTGATCGTCGATGGCCTCTCTGCCCTTGCGGTGCAGCAGAACAGCACCCCGTTTCTCACCGCGTTGTATGACGCATTCGGGCGCGACAAGAACGAATGGCAGCTCGCACCGCTGACACTGGTGGAACAAGGGCGCGTGGCGATTGGCGACGAAGTAGGCGCGCTGCTCAACGCAGATGCAGTGCTGGTCATGGTGGGCGAGCGCCCCGGCCTAAGCTCCCCAGATAGTTTGGGGCTGTACATGACCTGGGGCCCCGAAGTGGGGTTAAAAGATGACCGGCGTAACTGTATCTCCAACGTGCGGCCGGCCGGGCTTGCGTATGAAGAGGCGGCCCGGCGCTTGTTGCTGCTGTTAACCGAGGCGCGGGAGCGCAAGCTCTCCGGCGTGAAGTTAAAAGACCGCAGCGAAGACAACGTCTTGGAGGGCGGCAGCGGTTCAACTCGTAATTTCCTTGTGGCTGATTGACGGTAACAGCCGCAAAAACGCGGACGACACTTTTAATAACAACGCTGACGACATTTTCAATAACACCGCTGACGGCTCTCCCAATAACAAGACGGAACCAGGATCACAGCACGCCGCTGACACCCATTGCGTTCCACACTGAAAAGGGCAAAACGATGACACAACCAACGGTTGATCAGGCGTATCTGGCCAAGCGCCAGCTGCGTAAAGGTACGGCAGGCTGGATGCTGCTCGCGGGCCTTGGGGTCTCCTACGTGATTTCCGGTGACTTTGCGGGCTGGAACTTTGGCATTGCCGAAGCGGGCTGGGGCGGCTTTGCGATTGCCGCCTGTTTGATGGCGCTGATGTACCTCGCGCTAGTGCTGGCGCTGGCAGAAATGTCCGCCGCCATTCCCGCGGCAGGGGGCGGCTACAGCTTTGCCCGCCAAGCCATGGGGCCTGCGGGCGGCTATTTGACTGGGCTTGCGGTGTTGATTGAGTACGCGCTGGCCCCGGCGGCCATCGTGATTTTTATTGGCTCGGCGGTGGAAGCGTTATTAGGCGTTAACGGGCCGCTGGTGTATCTGCTGTTTTATGCGGTGTTTATCGGCATTCACCTGGCGGGCGTGGGGGAAGCGCTGAAAGTGATGATGGTGATTAGCGGTTTGGCGGTCTTTGCCATTTTGGCCACCGCCGTGGCGCTGATCAGCGATTTCGATTCGGCCAACCTGTTTGATATTGCACCCACCGATGCGGCGGGGGCGAGCACCTTCATGCCATTCGGCTGGTACGGTATTTGGGCGGCGCTGCCTTTTGGCATGTGGCTGTTCCTGGCGGTAGAGGGTGTGCCGCTGGCGGCCGAAGAGGCGAAAGACCCCGCCCGGGATATGCCCAAAGGCATCATTGGTGCGATGCTGTTCTTGCTCTTCACCGCCCTGCTCGTAGTCGTGCTGCTGGCCGGTGCGGCGGGCGCTGAGATGATTGGCCAAAGCGGTGTGCCGCTGGTGGATGCGCTGAATGCGGCGGGTAATCCCACGCTGGCGACCCTGGTCAACGTGCTGGGCTTAGCGGGTTTGATCGCGTCGTTCTTCTCGATTATTTATGGCTATAGCCGCCTGGTATTCGCGCTCTCTCGGGCGGGTTATCTACCCAAACCGCTGTCGCTCACCAGCGAGCGTAAAGTGCCTTACTTAGCGCTGATTGTGCCCGGTATTTTGGGCTTTCTCGCATCGCTGAGCGGGGAAGGCGATCTGATGTTAGGCATGGCCGTTGTGGGGGCGACTATCTCTTATGCGCTGATGGCGCTTAGCCATATTCTGCTGCGCGTGAAACAGCCCGACCTGCCGCGCCCCTATAAAACGCCGGGAGGCGTGGTGACCTCCGGCATCGCGCTGGTGCTCTCGCTCGTCGCGTTGACCGGTGTCTACGCGTTTGACCCTCGCGCGTTCAACTACACCATCGTGCTGTTCATTGCCGGAGCGGCTTACTACTTCCTCTACAGCAAAAACCATTTAGTCGCGAAAACCGCAGAAGAGGAGTTCGCGCTGGTCACCGCCGCGCCAGAGGATCTCGACCCTGTCGCACCGAAGGTCGCCTCCGCAAAATTGTAATCACCACGGCAGATCGCCTAGTCTGAACCACAGCAGTGCGCCTCTGGGCTTTCGCTCAGAGGCGTTGTTATGGGCAGGCAAGGAGGAGCTTGAAGGATGTTGAACTTTACCGAATCAAACATGGCCGAGGCAGAGCAGCGGCGCTGGTACGCCGTGGACGATGGCGTGATGGGCGGCGTGTCCCAAAGCGGCTTTCGCGTGGAAGCGGGCGCTGGCTGCTTTTATGGCGAGGTGTCGCTGGAAAACGGCGGTGGCTTTGCCTCGGTGCGCCGTGAGCCTGACGGCTTCGAGCCGGCCATGGCCCATGGCCAAGGAATTGTGCTTCGCGTGCGCGGCGATGGTCGCACCTATCAGCTACGGCTCAAAAGCAGCGCGCTGGACGAAGCAAGCGCCTACCGCGTCGCCTTCACGCCTACGGCTCACCAGTGGGAAACGCATCAATTCACCTGGGCACAGTTCGAGGCGGTGCGCCGGGGCACGCTGCTTTCCAGCGCGCCGCCTCTCGCCCCGGATTCTATTCACCAGCTCGGTTTCTTGATTGCCGACCGCACTGCCGGGCCGTTTCGCCTGGAGATAGCCTCCATTGCGCCTTATTCACAGGGCTGACACTCACAGGACTAAGGTCGTCTCGTATGTAGTGTGCCGTTCACGGAATCTGAGAAGCCCTCTTTCGACGTGAGCCAGCGTGATGAAACACTCCCCCGCGTATCGCCTAGCGGCCACTGTGCTGCACGGTTTCGATGAGTACCGTGCCCGCTTTAAGCAGATCACCTCAGATGCCAGCCGCCGCTTTCGCGACGCCGCCTGGCGTGAAGCGCAGCAAGCCTCCGCCGCGCGGATCAACCTGTACGGTCAAAAAGTCCAAGAGACGCTCGGCCGATTACAACGCACCTTTGCCGCAGATGTACTGGCTCACTGTGAGACGTGGCGGGAAGCACGAGGGCACTACGCTCAATTGATTAGCCAACGGTTGGATTACGAGCTGGCGGAAACCTTCTTTAATTCGCTGTTCTGCTCGGTGTTTCAGCATCGACATATCCGCAACGACTGGATGTTTGTGTACAGCTCCCGGGAGGATGCCGCGCACCGTTCGGGCATTGAGCTGTGCCGCAGGCATTACGTCAACGGCGACTGGGCGGGGGCACTCGCTTGGGCGCTGAGTGAAGCCCCGTTTGAGTCCTCCTTTGCCAGTTTGGAACGCGATAGCCAGCTCGGCGCTAGCCTGCTGGAAGCCCAGCTTCCCGCCGCGATTTGGCAGGCGGAGGATGCCCAGGTGGAGCTGCTCAACAGTGTGTTCTACCGCAATAAAGGCGCGTACCTCGTTGGGCGTATGTTAGGCGGCGGCGAGCAGGTGCCGCTGGTGCTGCCCGTTCTGCATGGCGAAGGGTATGGCGAGCAGCAGGGGGGCGACCCCTGCCTGCATTTGGATACGGTTCTCACTGAAACCGATGAAGTGTCGATCATCTTCTCGTTCACCCGCGCCTATTTTCAGGTAGAGGTGCCGGTGCCGGGGGAGTTCGTCGGTTACCTAAAACAGCTCATGCCCCACAAGCCCGAGGGCGAGCTGTACGCCGCCATTGGCTTTTTCAAACACGGCAAAACCGAATTTTTCCGCGCGCTGAACCAGCAGGTCGCCAAGCGCGAAGAGCGGTTCATGATCGCGCCGGGGGTGCGGGGTATGGTGATGGCGGTGTTTGTGCTGCCAAGCTTTCGCACCGTGTTCAAGATCATCAAGGATAAGTTCGACCCCGCCAAAGAGGTCACCCACGCCATCGTGCGGGAGAAGTACCGGCTGGTAAAACGCCACGACCGGGTGGGGCGGATGGCCGATACCCAGGAGTTCTCCAACTTTATCGTCCGCCAGGACCACTTCGAGCCGGAGTGTTTGGCCCACCTGTTAGAGGTCGCACCCTCCACGGTGTCGCTGAAAGAGGACAAAGTGATCATCAAGCACTGCTACACCGAGCGAATGATGACGCCGCTGAATATTTACCTGGAGCAGTGCAGTGCCGATGAGCGAGTGATGGTGCTAAAAGATTACGGCAACGCCATCAAGCAGATGGCGGCGGCGAATATTTTCCCTGGCGATATGCTGCTGAAGAATTTTGGTGTTACCCGCCACGGGCGGGTGATTTTCTACGACTACGACGAGGTGAGCTATCTCACCGAGTGCCGCTTTCGCCATATTCCCAAATCCCAGGGGTACGACAGTTACATGGATGGCGGGGCCAGCCTGTCGATTGGCCCCAACGATATCTTCCCCGAAGAGTTTGGCCCGTTTATGTTTGCCAACCCGGAACTTCGCGCACTGTTCACAGAGCAGCACCCGGAGCTGTTCGACCCGGACTACTGGCTGGCGCTACAGCGGGCGATTCTGGATGGGCGAGTGATTGACGTTTACCCGTATCGCAACAAGCAGCGGTTCGCGGGCACCGTGGGGCAACTGGTACATTAGGCGTTTACTGGACGACGTAAGCCGAGGACAGCATGACATCAGCCCCGCACTTGGTGGTATTTACCGGCTCGGGAATCAGCGCGGAGAGCGGCATTCAAACCTTCCGCGCCAGCGATGGCCTCTGGGAGGATCACCCGGTGGAAGAGGTCGCCACGCCGCAAGGGTGGCGGCAAGACCCAGAGCGTGTGCTGGCGTTCTATAACCAGCGCCGTGAGCAGATTCGCCGTGCAAAGCCCAACGCCGCCCATAAAGCGCTGGCAGCGCTGGAGCAGGATGGCTTTAAGGTCAGCGTGATTACCCAGAATATTGATGACCTGCACGAACGGGCAGGCTCCCGCCACGTGCTGCACCTGCACGGTGAGATTTTGAAGGCCCGCTCATCGGTGGATGCGCGGCTGCGCTACCCGCTGGCGAAGGGTGGGATTGCCCTGGGCGATGTGTGCGATAAGGGCAGCCAGCTGCGCCCAGACGTGGTGTGGTTTGGCGAGGCGGTGCCGCTGTTCGAAGAGGCCTGCGAGCTGGTGAGCCAGGCGGATTTCCTGCTAGTGGTGGGCACCTCGCTGGCGGTGATGCCCGCCGCATCGCTGCTCACCTATATCGATTACGACACCCCCTGCGCGCTGGTAGACCCCGACGCCGATGAGATTAGCCCCCCCGGCGTGCTGGCGATCAATACCACGGCGGGGGAAGGCGTGCCGGCGCTGGTTAACCAGTGGCGTAAGCAGGGGAATTTGATCTTACCTTGATTTAACGACTGGGTAGTTTCGCTCAACCCTAGGCGGGGGCGCTGTGAACCCCTCCATGGGCGCTACTTTCGCCATCTGACCGCCATGGATGGCGGAAATGCCGGTATTGTTGGGAACATTGGCCGGCCCTGGCGAAAGACCCCCGCTACGGGTTGTTCGAACCGGCCGATAGCACACTAGAGGCGCTATTCTAAAAACCACGCTTTCATTACCCCGGTAATCTGGGTGAGCTCGGCGTCCGTCGCGATATAGGCGGGCATGGTGTAAAGCCAGCGGCCAATGGGGCGCAGCCACACGCCCCGCGCT
>NZ_JAMZBE010000107.1:0-12156 GCF_024158645.1 Halomonas sp. 707B3 | reverse complement strand
TTTTAAGCGATGCTTAGCAGTGGCACGAATACGCCGCCCACTAGCGAGGGAGACTTCAAATATAGGTTTGGCACCCACTGACCACACTAGATCCGTGGCGGAGCGATGGAGCCTACCGTTCTCCCCTAACGAGACAACGCTAGGCGTTTGCCCTACCAGCTCGCGAATGGGCTGTCGCTCTCCATTAGCCAGCATGACCAACGTGTCTCCCGTGACACATTCGCGCAAATCCGACATCACGGGGCGCTTGTTGGGGCGCTGCTCTAGCGAGCGGTTCAGCTGCGAAAGCGCCACAACCGGGCACTGAAACTCTTTTGCCAACCCTTTGAGTGAGCGGGAGATTTCAGAGATCTCACCGGTGCGGTTTTCAGAAAAGCCTGGGATCTGCATCAGCTGAAGGTAATCGATCATGATCAGCGCCATATTGCCGTGCTCGCGTACCACGCGGCGCAAGCGTGAGCGCATCTCATTGGGTGAGAGCGCGGCGGTATCATCGATGAACAGCTGCTTGTCTTTAAGTAGATTCACCGCTGAGGTAAGGCGGGGCCAATCCTCATCTTCTAACTGCCCCGAGCGGACCCGCGTTTGGTCAATGCGCCCTAGCGAAGAGAGCATACGCAGCATTAACGATTCGGCGGGCATCTCCATAGAGAACACCATGACGGGCTTATCGCTGGCAATCACCGCATGCTCTACTAAATTCATGGCGAAGGTGGTCTTACCCATAGAAGGACGACCGGCAATAATCACCAAATCAGAAGGCTGTAGGCCGGAGGTCATCTCATCTAAATCGCGAAAGCCAGTGGAAAGACCGGTCATTTCGCCTTTGAGATTAAACAACTCATCGATGCGGTCTACGGCCTTTGTGAGCAGCTCGCTCATGCCGATAGGGCCACCGGTTTTCGGCCGCTCTTCGGCAATTTGAAACACTAGCCGCTCGGCTTCGTTTAACAGCTCATCGGCGGGCCGCCCTTGCGGAGAGAACGCCCCTTCAGCAATTTGATTGGCTGCCCGAATCAGCTTACGCAGCGTGGCGCGTTCGCGAACAATATCTGCATAGGCGCGAATGTTGCTGGCTGAGGGTGTATTGCGGGCCAGCTCTGCCAAAAACCCGAGCCCACCTACAGTATCTAACTGGTCACGGGCTTCCAGCGCTTCGGAAAGCGTGACTACGTCTAGCGGCTGCCCTGACTCCGCTAGATGAATCATGACATTGAACACCAACCGGTGCTCATAACGATAAAAATCGTCGGCTACCAAGCGCTCAGAGACGTTGTCCCACGCCTGATTGTCCAACATAAGCCCGCCTAACACCGACTGCTCCGCCTCTAGCGAGTGCGGCGGCAGCTTAAGCGCCGCCGTTTCCTGATCAGCAGAGGGCTGGTCCTGCATAGCGAGCTCCTTAAAAGTAACGCGTTGCCAACGGCGCTTATCTTAGCCGGGCAGCTTCCTTCACACCACTAGCACGACTCGTCAGCAGCGGCTTAAAAAAGACAAAGGGCGCGGGATATCCCGCGCCCTTTGAGGCGTTAGCGTTGTCGAGAAAAATTACTCGGCGACAACAACCACGCGTACAACGGCGTCCACTTCTGCATGCAGGTGGAGGTCGATGTCGTATTCGCCAGTTTGACGAATCGGGCCCTGCGGCATACGGACTTCGCTCTTGGCAACTTCGATGCCAGCAGAGGAGATCGCGTCGGCCAGGTCACGCGGACCGATAGAACCAAACAGTTTGCCTTCATCACCCGCTTTAGAAACCAACGACAGTTCGATGTCGTTAAGCTGCTCAGCACGTGCTTGGGCTTCTGCTTTACGCTCAGCGGCTTGAGCTTCAAGCTCTGCACGCTGCGCTTCAAACGCTTCAACGTTTTCTTTGGTAGCCGGTACAGCTAAACCGTAAGGCACCAAGTAGTTACGACCATAACCAGGCTTAACAGTGACCTTGTCACCCAGGCCGCCCAGCTTACCAATGTTGTCGAGCAGAATGACTTCCATCTCGTAAACCTCTTGTCAATTGCTGCGGGCAAGGCGTGCGCGAACGTTCGCGAATGTATCAATCAGCCCCAACAGCAGCACAATGAGAATCGTGGGCCAGGTCGTGATCAGCAGCACATAAAATGCCACCAGCCACAGCCCGTTCATCCCCTTAATTCCAATAAACCCATGCACTAACGCAATACCGGCTATCAGCAGCGGAATCCAACTAAGCATTGCCAGCGCCTGCGCACCCAACGCCATACCCGCCACCCCAAGCACCACTAAAATAGCGAGCTCTTTAGGGGTCAGGCGCAGCGTATGGAACTCTTCACGAAAGCCGCCTGGGTTATAAAGCCCAGCCTGCCAACTGCGTGCTAGCGCCAAACATGCGATGGCCGCTAACAGGACCACTAACCCCGTTACACCACCAATTACTGTGGCTGCCAGGGTAGGCGTGTCAATTCCTTGGTTTGCAAACTCTGTGAGCATGCGGTCGATCTCTTCTGAGCTCTCCCGCAGTTGCTCTAGCATTAGCTCGGTTCCACCCGGTGGACTGAAGATGCCAAGCTGTACCATTGCCGCGGCCGCTAAGGTGCCAACGATCAATGTTTCGCCCCAACGCATCCTCTCGCGCAGAATGACCGCCATGAGTGTCACTAACAGCACACTCGCCAGCGGAATAACGTCACCCTGAACCCACCAAAAACCTGCTGGTAATGCCGCAGCGATAATCACCGGAAGCGCTGGGGCGAACCCTTTGCGCAAGGTTACTAACGCCGCGATGGCAGCACCTAGCCAAAACAGCCAAGGCACTAGCGCTGCTAGCGCTGCCCCGCCTGCGGCATAGGGCGTGCCACGCATCAGCCATCTTGCTAGTGCCAGCATCACGTTAAACGCTTACTGGTGGCTATCGGAGTAGGGCAGCAGTGCCAGGTAGCGTGAACGCTTGATAGCGGTCGCCAGCTGACGCTGATAGCGTGCTTTGGTGCCGGTGATGCGGCTCGGAACGATCTTGCCGGTTTCGGTGATGTAAGCCTTCAGCGTGTCAAGATCTTTGTAGTCGATCTGCTTGACGCCTTCAGCGGTGAAGCGGCAAAACTTACGGCGACGGAAAAAACGTGCCATGGACTAGCTCCTTAAAACGTGCGGTGGATAAAATCAGGCAGTTTCTTCAGCTTCAGCGCGCGGTTTTTCTTCGCGACGCGGACGCTTTTCTTCTGCCGGCTTCATCATCGGGGAAGCTTCGGTGATCGCTTCTTTGCAGCGAACAACCAGGCTGCGGATGATGGCGTCGTTGAAACGGAAGATGTTCTCGATTTCTTCGAGAGTCTCGCCGGTGCACTCAACGTTCATCAGCACGTAGTGGGCTTTGTGGATCTTGTTGATCGGGTAAGCCAGGTGACGACGGCCCCAATCTTCAAGGCGATGCACAGTACCAGCGTTTTCGGTAACGATGCTGGTGTAGCGCTCGACCATAGCTGGCACTTGCTCGCTCTGATCCGGGTGGACCATAAACACGATTTCGTAATGACGCATGGAATCTCCTTGCGGTTTGGCAGCTTCCGGTGTGCGTTAGGGCAAATGCCTTAACCGCGACAGGGAAGCAAGGAGTTAACTGAAATGCCCGTTGTTGGCCGCGAACAGCCGAGACAGGACATCAAGCAGAACTGTTGATCGTATAAGTCACTTACCAATACGAACGCCCGCTTATGAATAAACGGGCGCAAGCATTCTAGTGGGCTGGCCGCTAACTTGCAAGCTGCCGCTGACGAACGGCTTCAAACAAACAAATACCGGTAGCCACCGAGACATTAAGACTCGACACCTGCCCTGCCATAGGCAGCTTGGCAAGATTATCGCAGGCTTCGCGGGTCAAACGGCGCATGCCCTTCCCTTCTGCCCCCATCACCAACGCGGTGGGGCCAGTCATATCAATCTCAAACACGCTGGCTTCTGCTTCACCGGCGGTGCCGGTAATCCAAACGCCCGCATCTTTGAGCTTGGCCAAGGTGCGGGAAAGGTTAGTGACCTGATACACCGGCACGACTTCCGCAGCACCGCAGGCGACTTTTCTGACCGTGGCATTCAAAGGTGCTGCTTTGTCTTTTGCGACAATCACGCCATGGGCACCAGCCGCATCGGCACTTCGCAGGCAGGCACCGAAGTTGTGCACATCGGTGACGCCATCCAGCACCAGCAGTAGCGGCGGGGTAGGCGCTTGCCAGGCGCGCAACTTCAGCCATAACGACTCTTCGCCTTCCGGCGTTAATGGCGTGCAAAACGCCACCACGCCTTGGTGTGCCGCACCTTGGGTGAGCTGATCAAGCACCTCGCGAGGCTGCTCTTTAATACGCGCACCGCTTGCCTGGGCATTTGCTACCACGTCTTTTAGGCGGTTGCCCGCCCCCTGCTGAACCCAAAGCTCGCGCGGGGCTTCACCGCGTTCGATCAGGCTCTCTAACGCGTGAACACCATACACTTGGTCCAAGCCATCCGGCGTGCGAATGGCGGCAGTACGCGGGTTACGTCGAGATGACGACGACTTCATGCTCAACCCTTTTTCGCTGATGGTTTACGCGGGCCGTTCCGAGTGCGGCGCGGGCCACGACGAGTCGGCTGTTTATCGGTTACGGCAGCGGCTTTCGGGCCGCCGCTCTCACCACGGCGCTTGCGCGGTTGGCGGCGCGGGCGTGGCTTATCGTCGGCGAGGCCAAAGTCGATTTTACGGTCATCCATATCGACACGCGCTACCTGCACGGTCAAACCGTCGCCTAAGCGATACGTAGTCCCCGTGCGCTCCCCTTTTAGGCGATGCTTCTCGGCTTCGTAATGATAGTAGTCCGACGGCAGCGAGGTGACATGCACTAGGCCTTCTACATAGAAGTCGTCCAGACGAACAAACAGACCGAACTGCGTTACAGAAGCAATCGTGCCATCGAACGTTTCGCCCAGCTTATCCGACATAAACTCACACTTGAGCCAGCTCTCGACATCGCGGGTCGCTTCATCCGCGCGCCGCTCGGTCATTGAGCAGTGTTCGCCTAGCTCTAGCATCTGCTCGAAGGTATACGGGCACCACTTGCTCGGCGGCTCAACCGGCGCTCCCTCTACCCGTACCACCGTATTGGTCTGACGCGGACCGCGAATGACCGAACGTATTGCGCGGTGAACCAGTAGATCCGGGTAACGGCGAATCGGTGACGTGAAGTGAGCATACGCTTGGTACGCCAAGCCGAAGTGTCCTTCATTTTGCGGCGAATAGACCGCCTGATTCATCGAGCGCAACATGACGGTCTGGATAATATCGGCGTCCGGGCGGTCGACAATGGCTTCCCGCAGTGCCTGATAATCCTGCGGCGTCGGCATATCACCACCGCCTACCGAGAGGCCCAGTTCACTGAGGAACAGACGCAGCTTATCAAGGCGCTCAGGTGTAGGCCGCTCGTGGATACGGTAAAGCGCAGGCAAGTCATGCTTATCCAAGAAACGTGCCGTGGCAACGTTGGCGGCCAGCATGCACTCTTCGATGAGCTTGTGGGCATCGTTGCGGGTACGCGGCACGATTTTTTCGATCTTGCGCTCATCGTTAAAGATGATCGCCGTTTCAGTGGTATCGAAATCAATCGCTCCGCGCTCTTCACGGGCGGAACGCAGCAGTCCGTATAGCTCGTGCAGGTTTTGCAGTGGCTTGACTAGCTCAGCATGCTCACGACGCAGCGTCTCTCCTTCTTCGCTCTCGCCATCCAACATCGCCGCTACCTTGTTATAGGTGAGGCGAGCGTGGGAGTTCATGACAGCTTCATAGAACGAGTAGCGGCTGATGGCACCAGTCTTGGAGATATTCATCTCGCATACCATCACCAAGCGGTCGACGTGCGGGTTCAATGAACACAAGCCGTTCGACAGCAGCTCTGGCAGCATCGGCACCACTTGGCCGGGGAAGTAGACCGAGTTACCTCGCGTGCGCGCTTCATCATCCAGCGCGGTGCCGGGGCGCACATAGTGGGAAACATCGGCAATCGCCACCAACAGCTTCCAGCTACCGGACTTGGTTTTCCAAGCGCAGACCGCGTCGTCAAAGTCTTTGGCGGACTCATCGTCGATAGTGACCAGCGGGATATCGCGCAGATCGACGCGATGCTGCTTATCCTCCTCCAAGACCTCTGCAGAGATTTCGCTGGTTTGATCCAGCACCTCTGGCGGAAACTCGGCAGGGATGTCGTAGCTGCGAATCGCAATATCGATTTCCATGCCGGGGTCCATACGCTCACCCAGCACTTCGATGACTTCGCCCACCGGCTGCACACGGGTCGCAGGCTGCTGCACAATTTTGGCAGAAATCACCTGTCCGTCTTTGGCGCCGGCGCTAGCCGTATGGGGAATAATAACTTCTTGGGTGATGCGTGGATTCTCAGGAATCAGCACCCCAAACTCCGGCGTATTGCTGCGGTATACGCCAACAATGGTTTGGGTATTGCGCGCAATCACATCAGCAATGGTTGCTTCATCGCGGCCACGACGGTCACGACCACTAACCCGCACCAGCACATGGTCACCGTGGAACACACGGCGCATTTGGCGCGGGGGCAGTACTAAGTCCGGCTTTTTACCGTCATCACGGAGCACAAAGCCAAAGCCATCTCGGTGGCCCAGCACTTTGCCTTTTATTAGGTCTAGCTTATCAATCAGCGCGTAAGCACCACGGCGGTCGCGCAGCACTTGACCATCGCGCTCCATCGCCGCCATGCGCCGACGAATGGCTTCTAGGTGGTCTTCATCTTCAATGCCCAGCATTCTACTCATGTTTTCATGAGTAATCGGTTTACCGTAGCTTTCTAAGGCAGCCAGTAGATATTCGCGGCTGGGCGCAGGATTATCGTACTTTTGCGCCTCGCGCTCGGCGTGCGGATCATCACTCAACGTCCAATACTTCATGCGATCAACATCCTTGATAGCGTTTGCGGGAGGCGGACAGTTAGCGCAGGCGTGGTGCACTGCGGGTGGGAGTTGTCTTCGACGGCGTTAGCGCCGTTGTCAGCTGCTAATAAGCTGAAGCATGTCATGTTTTGTTTGGTCATAGGCGCAGTATAGCGCTGCCCGTTCAATCACCCAACCACCTAACACCGCATTAATGCGATTTCAGTATTAAAAAAAGCGCCTTAGGGCTTGCATTTAACCACGGCCTCGGTATCATACGCGCCACTTGCCCAGATGGCGGAATTGGTAGACGCGCTAGCTTCAGGTGCTAGTGTCCGTATGGACGTGGAGGTTCAAGTCCTCTTCTGGGCACCAAACCACTTCATGTTATCCCCTTTTCATGAAGTCGTAAGGTGCAGCGGCAAGCAAGAAGTAGATGTGAAAGCAGTTAGTTTGTATTCGCCCAGGTGGCGGAATTGGTAGACGCGCTAGCTTCAGGTGCTAGTGTCCGTATGGACGTGGAGGTTCAAGTCCTCTCCTGGGCACCATACGAATACAGACGCTACAACTGTTTTAGTTGTAAAAAGAATGATGCGCCCAGGTGGCGGAATTGGTAGACGCGCTAGCTTCAGGTGCTAGTGTCCGTATGGACGTGGAGGTTCAAGTCCTCTCCTGGGCACCATTTTATGGTCCCGTCCGCATCACTCTTTATCTTCCTAATAGATATTCAATAAATGCCTCGCTCAGAGTTATTCTTAATAGAGAACCATCTTTGTATGGCGCTTTTTTGCGTCTTATCTTCATGACTGCGATTGCACCCTACCGCTTTAGCTTACTTGCCAAACATGTCAAGCGGGCGAAACATTAATGCGGCTTCGCCCGCCGTGATTGCTGGTTAATGCATCTCCGTGCTTATTGATAGCGCCCAGGGCGGCGAGCAATTTCTTCCAGCGCCCATCCTTGTGTCCGCAGCTCGCCTTCTAGCACGGCTTCCATGGTAGGGGTTAAGTCAGGAAAGAAGTTCAGTCCCGTTTGCGCTTCGATATCATCAATGGTGACGAGGTAGTCATCCAGCGGCTCATTGCCTCTGACGTCTTGGGGCATAATAAATGCCAGCGCTAAAGGCGCTTCGTCGTGAGGCGCAACGATAATTTTGTAGAACGCCTGGGGCACTTCCACAAAGCCGACGCGGTTAAACACGTTATCCATAAAGCGCTCAGGGTAGATCGGCCCGGTGATCACCTGTAAGCGCTCAAAACGCGGCGCGAAGTGGTCCATCACCGACTCTTCTAAACGCTGCCACAGTTGGCGATTTAAGTTGGGCCGCTGCGGAGCCATATTACTCATTAAGAAGGTGTCGATTTGCGCACTACGCCCATGCACGGCAGCAATAGCGTAGTTAGGCGCCAGATGCCCGCGGTCGTAGCCGCTCCCTGAGTAGCTATCAGTATCCACCGGCCATAGCGTGCGCCAGTCAGCCTGAAAGTTGGGCCGCCCGCCGATCCGGGTATTGTCCGGTACGGCCTTCACTTGATAGCTCACCCATAGCGCACCGACACGAACATCCGACCATCCCGCTAAAAAGCCATCGTTGCGTAAAACGCGATGAAACGTGGTGGGGCGAAACTCCTCCCAAGTGGGCACGCCTTGCCAGGTATAGGCATCTTGATGTTGGCGCCCCTGGAATTCCCATAACCCGGTTCCCACTATTACAAACAGCACAGCGATGCCCAGGCGTCGCCCCTGACGACGCCAGTGCACAAGCGATTTCCCCAACGGAGTCACTCCCCTACAAGCTTTTTAGATAGACCAGTATGTTTTTTAGTAGGTAGCTAACGTTACCAGCCGAGTGAAAACATGGTTTCCAAGTCGTGACGAGAGTGAACCTGCATGGCATTCAGCGTTTCGGTATCACTAATCCCTTCTACGGCATTTAGGCGCTCGGTCACCAGCTCCGCTAGGCTCTCAAAATCGCGGGTGCGGGCAATGGCGACTAGGTCGTAACGGCCGCAGGTGGAGTACACTTCGCTGATCCCTTCCACATCGGCTAGGCGTTCAGCCACTGCCTTTACTTGGCCTTTTTCGGTATTAATCAAGATCACTGCGTTTTGCATGGCGCCCTCACTAATCATGTCTTGTGGATATCACGCTACGGGGCGAGTATAGCAGCCTGCTAGGTACGGCCAAGCGCTGCCTGACAGCGTGGCTAATTGTCGCGCTATTTATAAGGTTATTCGCACTAATTTTGAGCATGCGCTAGCATGTACCGTAGACCTCCGATTTATAAGACTTGTCGGAGTATTAAGAGGTGGATCACCACCCGACAACCGTAGCAAAACGTCAGACCGTGACGATAAGGAGACACCATGGCTAATCAGAGCCGTCGTAAGTTCATGCGTAATAGTGTGCTAGGCCTCGCTGCCCTACCGTTTGGTGCTGGCATTCTGTCGAAGACTGCATTTGCTCAGGAACTGCCGCGTCTGGATCCCTCTTCTCCCACAGCACAGGCGCTTAACTACGTCGAAGTGGCCAGCGAAGCCAGCGACCACCCCGCCTATGAAGAAGGTGAGAAGTGCTCCAACTGCATGTTCTTCAATGCGGAAACAGAGGGTTGCCAACTCTTCCCAGAAAACAGCGTTGCACCGGAAGGCTGGTGCCAATCGTGGACGGCCAAAGCGTAAGCAACCCCCAAGGTGTAAGCAAACCTTAGGCTACTGCGATATCCATGACCCCGCGCCCTGCGCGGGGTCACTGTTTTTAGCCAGCCCCTTTGCTTTCTTCCTCTACCGGCCAGTGATAACGGCGGGTGACTTTCCCATCTTCCATGGATACCAAGTGTACAGGGAAGCCCCACAGCTGCTGTAAATGGCGAATCACCGGATAGACACTTCTCCCCAGTGGCCGACGACTATCCTGAATGTGATGCAGCGTTAATGAGCGATCACCGCGAATGGCAGCTTCTACCACCTGAATATTCGGCTCACGCACCGACAGAGCATATTGGCTTGAAAGCGCTTCACGTACGCGTTTGTAGCCACGGTCATCGTGAATAGCAGCAACCTCAAGCATCTCTACCTGGTCGTCATCGACAATTAAAAACAGCTTTAAGTCGCGAATCACCTTAGGTGACAAGAACTGCTGTATGAAAGACTCATCCTTAAAGTTGCGCATCGCGAACTCAAGGGTTTCCCGCCAGGGGCTACCTGCAATATCGGGAAACCACTCGCGGTCTTCAGCCGTCGGCGCTTCGCAAATACGCTTAATATCCATGAAGATGGCAAACCCCAGCGCGTAGGGATTAAGGCCACTATAATAAGGGCTATCAAACCCTGGCTGGTTGATCACCGCCGCGTGCGACTGTAAGAACTCCAGCATTAGTCCCTCATCTACTTTGCCCTCATCGTAAAGCCGGTTCATCAGCGTGTAGTGCCAAAAACAGGCCCACCCTTCGTTCATCACTTGGGTTTGCCGTTGAGGATAGAAGTATTGAGCCAGCTTGCGCACGATACGCACAATCTCACGCTGCCAAGGCGCCAGCAACGGTGCGTTCTTCTCGATAAAATAGAGCAAGTTTTCTTGTGGTTCTGAGGGGTAGCAGCCGCCGCTATGCAGGCCTAGCGGGTCATCATCGCTGTGCAAGCTTCCCGGTAGAGGCGCCATCCCGGCAGGTGGCTCAGGAATGGTGCGCCATAACATATTGACCTGTGTCTGCAGGTACGCTTCACGCTCATCCTGACGTTTGGCCTCTTCCTCGGCCGAGATAGGCGATGGCCGCTTGTAGCGATCAACGCCGTAGTTTTGTAGCGCGTGGCACGCATCCAGCAACTGCTCAACCGCATGCACGCCGTGACGCTCTTCGCACTGGGCAATGTATTTACGGGCAAACACCAAATAGTCGACGATAGATTCCGCATCTGTCCAGGTGCGAAACAGATAGTTACCTTTGAAAAAAGAGTTATGGCCATAGCAGGCGTGGGCAATCACCAACACCTGCATCATCAGGGTGTTTTCCTCCATCAGGTACGCAATGCAGGGGTTGGAGTTAATCACCAGCTCATAGGCAAGCCCCATCTGCCCTCGTTTGTAGGCCTGCTCCACAGAGAGAAATTGCTTACCAAACGACCAGTGATGGTAGCCCACTGGCATGCCAACGCTGGCGTAGGCATCCATCATTTGCTCGGTGGTAATCAGCTCGATTTGATTGGGATAGGTATCCAGCCGATACTCATCGGCGAGCCTGGCGAGCTCCTCATCAAAACGCTCCAGTACGCTGAAATTCCAGTCAGAACCGGTCGCTATAGGCTTGCGGGTTACACTCATGGCGCACTCCTCAACTCGCACTACCGCTCTTGGCTCAAGCGGCGCTTAAACAGCTCACGGAAAACCGGGTAAATATCGCCAGCCTCGACAATCTGGCGCATGGCAAACCGCTCGGGAAACTGGGTAGCTACCGCTTCGTACTCGTGCCATAGCGACTGGTGGTCATGGGGGGTGATCTCCACATAGGCGTAGTACTGCAGCTGGGGCATCAGTTGTTTTACCAGCAGGTCGCGACAGACATTGGAGTCGTCGTCCCAGTTGTCGCCATCGGATGCCTGAGCTACGTAGAGGTTCCATTGCCCGGCGGGGTAGCGTTTTTCAATGATCTTATTGACCAAATTCAGCGCGCTGGAAACGATGGTGCCGCCGGTTTCTCGGGAGTAGAAAAACTCCTCCTCATTAACTTCCCTGGCGGCGGTATGGTGGCGCACAAACACCAGCTCCACTTTCTCGTAGTGCTTTTCTAAAAAGAGGTAAAGCAGTAAGAAAAAGCGCTTAGCAATGTCTTTATGGTTTTGGGTCATGGAGCCCGACACATCCATCACGCAGAACATCACCGCTTGGCTAGAAGGCTGCGGTTGAGCGGCCAGTTGGTGGTAGCGCAGGTCGTAGGTATCGATAAACGGTACCGCCTCAATACGCCTCTCCAGCCGCTCAATCTCCGCTTTCAGCTCTACGATGCGTGCTGGGTTTCGCAATACCGGATCTTTGCGCTCTTCTGCCGCTAACGCTTCCTGGGCCTCCTTCAGGGCGCGTTTAATCGGCGCGCGCATGGCAATACGTCGTGCGTAGGCCTCCCGCATCGAGCGGGTAATGCTAATGCGTGAGGGCACGCCATCCCGCGCAAGGCCTGCACGCACCATTTTGATCTCTTCCAGCGACTTGAGCGGCTTGCGCTGCAAATGGGGCAGCTCCAAGCCGTCGAACACAAACTCCAAGAAC
>NZ_JAMZBE010000106.1:0-12218 GCF_024158645.1 Halomonas sp. 707B3 | reverse complement strand
GCGTACGGCGCTCTTTGATGGCGACATCGGCGGCGCGCTCAATCAAATTATTGCTGGCGCCGGTCGCAACCGCCGAGAGCGTGCCCGTCGAACAGGGGCAAATCACCATAGCCGAAGGTGCGCCTGACCCAGATGCTACCGGTGCCATCCAGTCTTCTCGACCAAAACAGCGAATTTGCCCTGGTTGGGCACCGCTTTTTTCTGTGAGCGCCTCTACCAATCGCTGCGGCTGGGCAGGGAGTGACACATCCGTTTCCGTGGCAATCACCATGTGAGCCGCTTTGGAAATCATTACCCACACTTCATGCCCCGCCTCGACCAGCACATCGATCAAGCGAAGACCATACTGAGCGCCTGAAGCACCTGTTAGTGCTACTGTTACCGGAGGTTTAAACATTGTCACTTCGACTGCTCCCGCGCTGTTAATGCATCTAACAACCGCTCGTGCACTCCCTCAAAACCACCATTAGACATCACCACAATACGATCTAGAGGTGACGCTTGAGTGACCACCGCTTCCACTAGAGCATCAATATCGTTAAACAGCGCGGCACGCTCTCCTTGAGCCTCTACCAGCGATTCCATCGACCAAGCCACTCCCGCTGGCTGAAACCAGAACACCGCATCCGCATCGGCCACGCTATCGTTCAAGCGCTCCCGCAATGCGCCCAAGCGCATGGTGTTCGAGCGGGGTTCAATCACCGCCAACAGGCGACCCTCAGTAGTGGCGGCGCGCAGGCCTTGCAGCGTGGCGGCAATGGCCGTCGGGTGGTGGGCAAAATCATCAATCACCTGAATGCCATTGACCTCACCTCTCACCTCTTGCCGACGGCGAGGTGTTTTAAACCGCGCCAGCGCGGCACAGGCACGCGCCAAATTCACGCCACATAGCCGTGCAGCGGCGAGTGCCGCTAGCGCATTGCGCGCGTTGTGTTCGCCGGTTAACGCCCACTCCACCACGCCATCCTCTTCACCTTGTTCGCCTAAATACAAGACCTGAAAACGGCTAGCGTCGGCACGTTCTAAGCGCAGCTGCCACTGGCTGTTTGCATCAGCTCCAAAATAGGCCACCGGTGACCACGCCCCCATCTTCAACACTCGTTCCAGTGCGGGCTGCTGATCGGCTACTAGTAAATGCCCTTGGCTGGGAACGATACGCACTAAATGGTGGAACTGGCGCTCGATAGCGGCGAGGTCAGGAAAAATATCAGCATGATCAAACTCAAGGTTATTGAGTACGGCAATCGTCGGGCGGTAGTGAACAAACTTGGAGCGCTTATCAAAAAAGGCCGTGTCATACTCATCGGCCTCTACTACAAAGGGGGCGTCTTTTTCGCCTAAGCGCGCCGAAACGCCAAAATTACGTGGTACGCCACCAATCAGAAAGCCAGGCTTTAGCCCAGCGCTTTCTAATAGCCAGGCTAGCAGGCTGGCAGTGGTGGTTTTGCCATGAGTGCCCGCCACAGCAATCACTCTGCGGCCAGGCAACACATAGTCTGCAAGCCACTGCGCCCCTGAGGTATAGCGCATGCCACTATTGAGCAGTGCCTCCACCTCTGGATTGCCCCGTGAGAGCGCATTACCCACGACCACCAAGTCGATTGAGCCTGAGAGATTGGCTGCTTGATAGCCTTCCATCAGGGTGATCCCAGCCTCAGCGAGTTGCGTACTCATCGGTGGATATACGTTGGCATCGGAGCCGCTTACTTCATGGCCTAACTCCCGTGCAAGTAGTGCAAGGCTCCCCATAAAGGTGCCACAGATACCGATAATGTGCAGACGCATGGGCCAAGCGCTCCCTTCCTAACCATTTCAAACGATTGAACTTACTAAACACATCAATCAACGAGCGCTGAGATTAGCACGCCACGCGGTGTTGCTCATCTCGTTCCCCGCGCGACATGGCATTACAGGCTCAGAAAGTGACAATTCTGACGATTTATTGCAGGATGCGCGCACCTTTTCTTAATCGACATCCAACAACCCGTCCACTACACACGCTGTAAAGCAGTGCAGTGAGAGGAGACAACCATGCGCATCTTAATTCGTTACTTCTTTCGGGGCGTTCGCGTCCTGCTAGCCCCCGTCATGCTGATCTCCGAGAAGCTATCCACGCCAAAAGCCGTTGAGCGCACCCCAGAAGAGCAGGCTCAGGTAGACGCAGCTTGCCAGCAACTCGCGCTCTACCAGTTCAGAACGTGCCCCTTCTGTATCAAAGTGCGTAAAGAGATTGCCCGGCTGGGGCTTAATATTGAGCTTCGCGATGCCCAGCTAGACCCTGCACATAAGCAAGCCCTGCTGGAAGGTGGCGGGAAAGTAAAAGTCCCCTGCCTAAAAATTACCGATGACGCAGGGCAAGCCACTTGGCTCTACGAATCAGATGAGATCAACCGCTGGCTTCACCAGCGTTTTGGGGCGTAATTGCAGCGACATACGCTGCCTAAAACTCGACCTTTTGCGCGGTAATATCGAAGCGCACGCTGAGCGGCACGCCCTCCGAAGCGCTGGGGGTTGACTCCAGCGTGTGCTGAAGCGCTAACTGCCCTTCAATGTGGCCCACCACATGGAGGTCTCTCCCGGTTTGCTCAACGTGGCTCAGCGTTACTGTGATATCGCCACCCTCAGAGGTATAGAGAGGCGGCATCGCCGTTTCGCCCATAAACTGCACCACGCTTGCCTCCATGAGTTCCTCATTCTCTAACGTTAAACTCATCGCCAATGCCTGTTGAGCATCCCATTCAACTGGATCAATAAAACCAGTGACCTCGATTTTCAGTTGATCACCTACCTCCATAAACGACGCATTTGAATCGTCACCTTGGCGTAATACAAACCAGGCATACTCATCTTCACCCAAGGTACCCACCATATCCGCCGTTTCATCAGCGCTTACCAACAATGAACACCCTGCGATGAGACTGACAGCCAGCCAGCTAACACATTGTTTCAACATAGTCTGTTATGCCCTATCTATTGAGTTAGGTGTTGATCGTATTCTCACACCGCTTAACTATCGACTTTTGTCTAACATCCTATGCTACAACGTCCGCCGTTAGCCCCATCATTCAGCAGATGAATGATGCCAGTCATTATTTCGATTGTATGACGCCACCACCTCTCTCTATGTTGTCAGCATAGCTTACGAGCTGGCCGTGTCTGTTTTACTGACAAGTACCGCGCTGAACACTTCCTCAGTAAGACGAACAATAAACAACATGCATGGGAACATTTATGACGCTCAAGAAGACGCTACTGGCCTCTGTGATCGGTGCTACTGTGGCAGCAACAGCCATGTTGCCGATGACCGCAAGCGCCGAAACCCTCCGTATCGGCTATTCCGCTGACCCTGAAACCCTGGACTTGCATGAGCAGCTGTCAGGCGGCGTACTGCGTTTTTCGCACCTCGCTTTTGACCCGCTGGTTCGCTGGACCAAAGATTTTCAGTTTGAGCCGCGCCTAGCCACTGAGTGGGAGCAGGTAGACGACACCACCATGCGCATGACCCTGCGCGAAGGCGTTACTTTCCATTCCGGTAACCCTTTCACAGCAAAAGATGTCGTGTGGACCATTGAGCGTCTGAAAGAGAGCCCGGACTACCGCGCCATTTTTGACCCGGTTGCCAGCGCAGAAGCCGTTGACGACTACACCGTCGAAATCACCACGTCTGAGCCCTACCCGCTGCTGTTGAACCTCGCCACCTACATCTTCCCGATGGATAGCGAGTTCTACACAGGCGAAACCGAAGACGGTAACGACAAAGCCGAAATCGTTAAAGCGGGTAACTCCTTCGCTTCACGCAACGTATCAGGCACCGGCCCGTTCATCGTCACTGACCGTCGCCAGGGTGTCCGCGTTGACTTCAAACGTTTTGAAGACTACTGGGATACCGAAAGCGAAGGCAACGTTTCTGAAATCGTGTTAACGCCGATTGCTGAAAATGCCTCACGCGTGGCGGCCCTGCTGTCTGGCGGCGTTGACTTCATCGATGCCGTTCCGCCTAACGACCTTGATCGTGTGCGTGACGCCGACGGTGTGGAATTGGTAGAAGTGCCCGGCACCCGCATCATCGGCTTCCAGCTCAACGAAGAGCGCGTTGAAGCCTTCCAAGATGCTCGCGTTCGTCAAGCCGTTGATCTGGCTATCAACCAGGAAGGCATCGCCGACCGCTTAATGCGCGGCTTCGCCACGCCGGCTGGCCAGTTCTCTCCGGAAGGTTACTCTGGCCACAATCCGGATCTCGTTCCCCGTTACGACCTTGAGCGCGCCCAAGCGCTGATGGCCGAAGCGGGCTACGAAGAGGGCTTCAGCGTTGATATGATCGCGCCGAACAACCGTTACGTGAACGATGCGCAGTTGGCCCAAGCGGTTGCCAACATGCTCGCTCGCATTAACATCACCGTTAACCTGCGCACCATGCCGCTGGCTCAGTACTGGCCTGAGTACGACACTCGCCAGTCAGACATCGCCATGATCGGCTGGCACGCGGATACCGAAGACACCGCTAACTTCTTCCAGTACCTCTCTTTCTGTATTGATGAAGAGAGCGGTGCTGGCCAGTACAACTACGGCAGCTACTGCAACGAAGAGATCGACGCGCTGGTGACAGCAGCCGACAGCGAAACCGATCTTGAAAAACGCAACGAAATGCTGCGTGAAGCAGAAGCCATGCTGTATGAAGACGTTGGTTTCGTCATGCTGCACTGGCAAAACCTTGCCTATGCCGCAGCTGAAGGCGTAGATGTTGAGCCGGTTGTTAGCGCGCTGGACTTCCCCTACCTGGGTGATTTGGTGATTAACCGCTAATCCCCACGCAGAACTGATAACCCGCGCAAGGATGCTTCGCTCTCCAGCCCTGCTGGAGAGCGAAGCGTTTTCTTTGCGGCCGCCAGACGGCCACGCGGCGCTTCTCTGATTAACCTACATAGGTGGCGTACGCCATGATTGCTTTTTTAATCAAGCGGCTGATGCACGCAATATTGGTGATGTTTGTCATCAGTGTATTGGCCTTCGCCATCCAGGATAACCTGGGTGACCCTGTACAGCAGATGGTCGGACAGTCGGTCCCCGAAAGTGAACGCGAAGCCATTCGCGAACGGCTGGGGCTCAACGACCCCTTCCTAGTGCAGTACGTGCGTTTTGCTAAAAACGCCGTGCAGGGTGATTTTGGCTACTCCTACTTCTACCGCGAACCAGCGCTGGAAGTGATTGCCCGGCACCTGCCCGCCACTCTTGAGCTGGTATTTGCTGCCACCCTGATTATCGTGCTGCTATCTGTGCCCATCGGCGTGTATAGCGCTATCAAACCGCGCTCGCCGATATCCCGGTTCTTCATGGGGGCATCGATTATCGGTATTTCAATCCCGGTCTTCTTGACCGCGATTGTGTTAATTCAAATTTTCTCGATCGGTATCACCGTCTCGCTGTTCCCCGAAGGCACTGCCTGGGGCGCTTGGTTAAACGGCCTGCTCTCGACCGAGGGCAATATGCCGTCGTTTGGCCGTGGCTATGATTTGGTGCATGTCGTCGGCCACTGGGATACCAACCTGGTTACCTGGAATGGCTTGCAACACCTTGTCCTACCCGCCGTATCGCTAGCCTCCATCATGCTACCGCTGTTTATTCGTTTGATTCGCGCAGAAATGATGGAAGTGCTGCAATCTGAATATGTGAAGTATGCGCGCGCTAAAGGGATTTCCATGCGCCGTGTCTATTTCGTTCACGCGCTGAAAAACACCATGCTGCCGGTGATTACCGTGGGCGGCGTACAGATTGGTACCATGGTGGCCTACACCATTTTGACCGAAACCGTATTCCAATGGCCGGGCATGGGGCTGATGTTCCTTGACGCCATCAACCGTGCCGACATTCCGCTGATTGTTACCTACCTGATGATTGTCGGCGTCATTTTCGTGGTCACAAACACCATCGTGGATTTGATCTACGGCTTTGTGAACCCCACTGTAAAACTGACTGGTAAGCCCGCATGACAACGTCCACAACTTCCACTGCACCAAGCCGCTGGGAGCGCCTGCGCGACTCCTTTTTGTGGTACAGTTTCAAACGTGACCGTACGGCGCAACTGTGTTTGGCGGTCTTTATCTGCTTAGTCATTGCGGCATTTTCGGCGCCGCTATTAGCGCCGACCGATCCTTATGACCTGGCTCAAATCGACATTCTCGCCTCCGAGCTGCCGCCTTTCTGGATTGATGGCGCCGACGAGATGTATACGCTCGGCACCGACGCCCAAGGGCGTGATCTGCTGTCGATCATTCTTTACGGCACTCGAGTATCGCTGCTGATTGGCTTTGGCGCGGTGGCGCTGCAAGCCCTACTGGGAGTGACCTTCGGCTTAATGGCAGGCTACCTGGGCGGCCGTGTCGACGCTTTCCTGATGCGCCTAGCGGATATCCAGCTCTCGTTCTCCACCTTGATGGTGGCGATTGTGGTCGGTGCGGTGGTGAAGGCCACCATGGGCAGCGCGTTCTACAGCCAATACGCCGTTCTAATGCTGATATTGATTATCGGCCTTGCTGAATGGCCCCAGTATGCTCGTACCGTGCGCGCGTCAGTGCTGGCTGAGAAAAACAAAGAGTATGTGGACGCCGCCCGTGTAATGGGCCTGCGTAGCCGACGCATCATGTTCCGCCATGTGCTGCCGAACACGCTTTCACCGATCTTCGTTATCTCCACGGTGCAAATTGCTAACGCGATTATCTCCGAAGCAGCGCTGTCGTTTTTGGGGCTGGGTATGCCGGAAACGCACCCCTCGCTGGGTTCGCTGATCAAAGCAGGCTTTGATTATATTCAATCAGGCTCTTGGTGGATCACGTTGATCCCCGGTGCGGTGCTGGTAGTGCTGGTGCTGTCAATCAATCTTCTGGGCGACTGGCTGCGCGATGTCATGAACCCACGACTCTACAAAGGCTGAGGACACCATGGCACTTCTTGAAGTTTCTCATCTCGATGTCCGCTTTGCCCTTCGTCAGGGCGAAGTGCGCGCCCTGCGCGACGTTAATTTCACCCTGGAGCGCGGCGAGCGCTTGGGTATTGTAGGCGAGTCTGGCGCGGGTAAATCAGTCGCCGCTTTCTCACTGCTGAATTTGATCGCCAAGCCCGGCTTTATTGCCGGGGGTAGCATTAAATTTGAAGGGAAAGAACTCAACAGCATGTCGGAGCGTGGCCTGCGCAAAGTGCGCGGCAACCGCATTTCGATGATCTTTCAAGATCCGATGATGACGCTGAACCCAGTGCTCTCCATCGGCGAACAGATGGTGGAGTGCTTAAAGGCGCATCGGCGTATTTCGACCAAAGAAGCGCGTGCCATCGCCCTGGATAAGCTGCGCCAAGTGCAGATCCCCTCTCCGGAAAAGCGCTTAGACCAGTACCCCCACGAGCTTTCCGGTGGGATGCGCCAGCGTATTATTATCGCCATCGCCCTGCTGCTCGACCCGGACATCATCATTGCCGACGAGCCGACCACGGCGTTAGACGTAACGATCCAGGCCGAAATCATGGCGCTGCTGTTGGAGCTGTGTGAGCAGCACAACGTGGGCTTGATTTTGATTACCCACGACCTGGGTGTGGTGAGCCAAGTGACTCAGCGCATGCTGGTCATGTACGCAGGCCGAGTGATTGAGCAAGGTCCCACGCGGGAAATCATCAACGACCCGCAGCACCCTTACACTCAAGGTTTGATCAACGCACTGCCGCAGATGGCAACGCCGGGCGAAAAACTCAACCAGATTCGTGGCAGCATGCCGTCGCTCTCTAACTTGCCCAGCGGCTGTGCGTTTCACCCCCGCTGCGACTTTATCAACCGTGCCGACGGCCAACCTCGTCCTGCGTGCACCCAGCAAGTCCCCGACTTTGTTGAATCCGGTAACTGCCGCGTTGCCTGCCATATGGTGGCGGAAATGCTTGAAGACCGCCGCTTGAAGGAGGAGAGCCTATGAGCGCCCAGGCTGAAACAATCCCCACAATGCCAACCCAAAATGAAGAGAGTAGCGAGTCACTGCTGCAAATTCGTGGCCTCAAAAAGCGCTTCTCACTCTCTGGCGATTTTCTGGAACAGCTACGTTTCAAAGGCGGCAAGCTGGTTCGCCATCAGGAGTATGTCCACGCCATTAACGGCGTGAACCTGGACATCAAACGCGGCGAAGCGCTCTGCGTGGTAGGTGAATCTGGCTGCGGCAAATCCACCGTAGCGCGTACGGTCATGGGGCTAATTTCACCTTCAGAAGGTGAGATTCGTTACGACGGCCAGCGCATTGACGATCTCAGCTCCAAGCAGTTGCTGCCCTATCGCAAGCGCATGCAGATGATCTTCCAGAATCCTTACGCGTCGCTAAACCCGCGTATGACGATTCAGCAAACCCTGGAAGAGCCGCTCCGCCTGCACCACCCAGACTGGAACCGCCAACAGATCCTCGACAAAGTTGAGGAAGTGATGCGCTCGGTGGGCATCGACCCAGACTGGGGCAAACGCTTTGGTCATGAGTTCTCCGGCGGGCAGCGCCAGCGTATCGCGATTGCTCGCGCACTCGCCGTTGACCCCGAATTTATCGTGGCCGACGAGCCCATTTCAGCACTGGACGTATCCATCCAGGCTCAGGTGCTCAACCTGCTGATGGATGCCCAACGAGACCGTAACCTGACCTATCTGTTCATCACCCACGATTTGGCGGTGGTAGAGCATTTTGGGACACGGGTGGCTGTTATGTACTTGGGCACGGTATGCGAGATTGCGACCACCGCTACGCTGTTTGCTAAGCCTCGGCACCCCTATACCCAGGCGCTGCTATCCGCTATTCCTCGCTTGGAAGATGACCGGCCGCAGCATATTCGTCTCTCGGGCGAGGTACCTACGCCGGTTAATCTGCCAAGCGGTTGTGTTTTCCATGGCCGTTGCCCCCATGCCAACGCCCGCTGCAAACAGGAAATCCCTGCACTAAGAACCCAGGATGACGGTACCCGCGTTGCGTGTCACGCTGTTGAAGAAGGCCGCCTATGAGCGCGGCCCACTCAACCGCTATACGCTTGGCCGCTTTGCGAGGTAAGGCATGGAAATTCGCTGGCTAGAAGACTTTATTGCCCTGGCCAGAACGCGACACTTCTCCCGCGCTGCCGACGAACAGCACGTCACTCAACCCACCTTTTCCCGGCGCATTAAGCTGCTGGAAGAGGAGATGGGCGTCACGCTGATCAATCGGCAAACGCTACCGCTGTCGTTAACGCCTGCGGGGGAAGAGTTTTTAACGCTATGCGAACAGGTCACCGACCGAGTTCGCTTAACGCGCGATCGCGTTCGTGAGATCAGTGCCGGGCAGCAGCGGCGCATTATGGTGGCAGCACCGCAAAGCCTGCTGGCGCATTTTCTGCCGGAATGGCTTGCCAGCACTGGCAGGCAGGAGCGTATTCAACCCTACCTACGTGCGACGGGCTGGGTGGCCAGCGACTACTTCCAGGCGCTTGCCCGGGCAGAGTGTGATCTGGCGATTTGCTACTGGCCGATTGGCCGCTGTGATCTAGATATTGACACCAGCGCCTGTACTTACCGAGTCATTGGGCATGAGAGGTTAATTCCCGTGACCGGGCTGAAGAGCGACGGCACCGCCTGCGCCTTGCTGCCCGGCTCTCGCCAGCAGCCAGCGCCGTGGTTGGCGTACCCCAAACGGGGGCTGCTAGGCTCGGCGGTCAAAGCGCACCTGGCGCGACTCCCCCAAAGCACGTACTTAACGGCACAAAGTGAAAATCTCTACGCGGCGGGCATCAAAGAGTTGGTGCTACTGGGCTATGGCATGAGCTGGCTACCGGAACGTAATGTGGCTGCGGAACTCGCCAACGGCACGCTAGTCAGGGCGGGCGATAGTCGCTGGGACGTGCCGATGGAGCTGCGGCTTTATCGTCACCAAAGCCAACACCACGCCGAACTCGATAGCCTATGGAACCAGCTTACCCCGCCCCGACCTTGAAAGGACTTCTCCCATGTCAGCAACATTGTATCAACAGCAGCGCGAGCATATCGCGGCGCTGAATCGTGCTTACCAGCAATGCATGGCTGCCCATCAGTTAGATAGCTTAGCAATTTACAGCGGCCATGCACGCAACCACTTTGCAGATGATCACGCCACCAGCTTCCAGTCCTACGGCCACTTTATACACTGGGTAGGGATGGCAGACGTTCAGCATAGCTGGCTGGTGATTCAACCCGATCAACGCCCTCAGCTCTATCTTTACGCGCCCGCAGACTTTTGGCACTTGCCGACACAGCTACCTGAAGAGCCGTGGGTCGCTGAGTTTGATGTGCATCTATGTAGCGACAAAATCACGCCACCGCTATCAGGCCGCGCCGCCATCATTGGCGATGTAACGGAGCTTGAAAGCGCTGCGCAGCTCGCTAACGTGGCCACGTTGCAACCTGAAGCGTTAGTTCGCGAGCTAGATGAGCTGCGGATGACGAAATCTGCTTATGAAATTGCCTGCCTGCGTGAAGCTAACCGGCTGGCGGTAGCAGGTCATCAGGCGGCTAACGCCGCTTTTATTGGCGCTGCCGCCGAGCTGGATGTGCAGTTAGCCTATTTGGCCGCCAGCCGACAGCGCGAGTCTGAAGTGCCCTATCAAAACATTATCGGGCTAAATGAGCATGCCGGGGTCTTACACTATCAGCGCTATGACCTGTCAGCCCCCAAGCAGCGTTATAGCCTGCTGGTAGATGCGGGCAGACGCTTTCGGGGTTACTGCGCCGATATTACCCGCACCTATGCAGGCCCAGATGCCCCTAGCGAATTTGGCGATTTAATTACCGCCATGCACAGCCTCAAAGATGAGCTGATTGCACACATCGCCCCTGGCGTTGATTTCGTTGCACTGCATGAAAAAATGCACCAAGGCTTGGCTGATATCTTGGTCGCACACGGGCTATATAACGGCAGCGCAGAAAGCGCCGTGGAAGCAGGTATCACGAGAGCCTTTTGCCCCCACGGGCTGGGGCACTCGCTGGGTATTCAGGTACATGATGTGGCCGGGTTGAGACAGCCAGACGGCACGCCATCACCGGCACCTAACGCTCACCCTGCCCTTCGCCTCACCCGCACCCTGCAACCCGGCATGGTAGTGACCATTGAACCAGGGCTCTACTTTATTCCCATGCTGCTCGCGCCGCTGCGTAATCAGTCCCACCCCATCAACTGGACACTGGTTGATCAGCTGGATGTCTGCGGCGGTATTCGCATTGAAGATAATATTCTGGTCACCAAAAACGGCCCCGACAACCTGACGCAATAGTTGTTAGCAAACAAAAAACGCCCGACTCACTAACGTGAGCCGGGCGCTTACCTGTGAAGCCTTATTTAGAAGCGGTAGGTAATACCACCGCCGATAGTGACTGGCTCCATCTCGACTTCGCCAATGGTGGCGCCGCCAGCATTAATGTCTGCGCTTACATCAGCATAACTAACATAACCGTTTAGCATAAAGTTGTCGGTTACAGCCAAGTCAACACCTGCCTGACCAATCGCGCCGTAGCTTTCATCAATGCTCAAACCAGTCGGCTCGCTGGAGAAGCTGGTGTAGTTTAAGCCAACACCAACGTAGGGCTGTACTTTAGAGTCTAAACCACCCAAGGGGTAGTAGTTCACCAGCAGGTTCACTGGCAAGCGATCAACGCTACCTGCACTGGCACCAGCTGCGCTTAAATCGTGTTCAAATTTCTCAGAGCTGTTTAATTCAACGCCAACTTTGTCGCTGAATAGGTAACCCGCGCCATAAGTAAAACCACGCGCGTTGTCTACGTCTAGCCCTGCTGTACCCACATTTCCGTTTTCAGAGCCCGTGTCCGTTTGGGCAACACCGCCGCGAACAAAGACATCACCAGCTTCATATGCTAACGCTGCCTGGCTTGCCAAGGCGCTCGCAGAAACAATTGCAGCGGTGATCAATTTCATTTTGCTCATCAGGGTCATCCTCTTGCAACTTACTTGGGAACAATGCTGGCTAACACCAGCCTTACCTATACAATATATAGTATACGAACACCGTTTCCAAATTTCCTGTGAAATTTTAATATAGGTTTTCTTTATTTGATAGCTTTCTTCAACCACCACGGCAAACACAAATGCCAGTGTCTAGTCCTGAAATAGATTGACACTTATTTCATCTCAAACGCCCAGTGCACTGCATTGGGCGTTTTGTATTTCAGCGCTAGGTGTGGCCGCTGACTG
>NZ_JAMZBE010000105.1:0-12253 GCF_024158645.1 Halomonas sp. 707B3 | reverse complement strand
ACGCGAGAGCCGCTCCTGATCACGCAGCATAACGTGGCTCAGCGACTCAGTGAGCGCTGTTAGCGAGGAGGCGTTGTCTTGTGGGGTATCGATGCGGGGTGAGTGCGTGTCGGTGGTCACGTTAGGCTCGGTTCCATCTCAGAATAAACGTCGGCCCACTCGTAAGTGGGCCGACCATTGTAACGCTTTCGCGAACGAGACGCCTAACGCCTACTTGACCGAGTGTTCAACCCTTACGGCGCATGGGTTGTTTCCTGGTCGCGCAGTTGGCGACGCAGCACCTTACCGACGTTGGTTTTCGGTAGCTCGTCGCGGAACTCGATGTACTTGGGTACTTTATAGGCCGTTAGTTCTTTCTTACACCAAGCACGCAGCGTTTCAGCGTCAAGCTGACTGTTTTTGGACACCACAAACAGTTTAATAGCTTCACCCGCGTTTTCATCGGCAACACCGACGGCCGCCGCTTCCAACACATCGGGGTGGGCGGCTACTACGTCTTCAACCTCATTGGGGTAGACGTTAAAACCTGACACCAGGATCATGTCTTTTTTACGATCAACGATCTTGATATAGCCATCGTCCTGCAGCACGGCAATATCGCCGGTATGGAACCAGCCGTTTTCATCAATGGCGTTGCGCGTCTCTTCCTCACGCTGCCAGTACCCTTTCATGACCTGCGGGCCTTGCACGCAAAGTTCGCCCGGCTCACCAAACGGTACATCGTTACCATCAGCATCAACCACTTTCACCGAGGTGCCCGCTACCGGCTTACCAATCGTCCCCAGTTGGATCGCATCGTTAGGGTTGAAGCTGACAATCGGCGAGGTTTCCGTTAGGCCATAGCCTTCGGCGATCGGGCAGCCAGTGGTATCTTCCCAGCGCTGGGCAGCCGCTTTGGTTAACGCCATGCCGCCTGAAATAGTCAGCTTCAATTTAGAGAAGTCGAGCTGCTTGAAATCGTCCCGATTGCACAGCGCGTTAAACAGCGTATTGAGGCCGATAAACCCCGTGAACGGCAGCCCCTTCAGCTCTTTAACGAAATTAGGCAAGTCACGGGGGTTAGTGATCAACAACGAATGGTTGCCAGTTTCCATTAAGAACAGGCAGTTAACGGTAAAGGTGTAGATGTGATACACGGGCAGCGGTGCAATCACCAGCTCTTCGCCGTCCGTGAGATGCTCGCCAATCGCTGAGCGCGCCTGGAGCATGTTGGCCACCAAGTTACGGTGGGTCAGCATCGCCCCTTTGGGCATACCGGTGGTGCCGCCGGTGTACTGAAGCGCCGCTAGGTCATCCATATTGCGCTCGACGGGGGTGTGCTTCAGCGACGCCCCCTTCTTCAGAGCATCTCGGAAACCGACGGCACTCGGAAGCGAATAGGCAGGCACCATTTTTTTAACGTGCTTCACCACCGCGTTGATCAACCAGCGTTTAGGCGCATCGTGCAGATCAGCAAGCTGTGTGACTAAGACGTGCTTGATATCCGTTTTATCGAGCACTTTTTCTAATTTGTCGGCCATATTAGCCAGAATCACAATGGCTTTGGCATTGGAGTCTTTAAACTGATGCGCCATCTCCCGCTCGGTGTACAGCGGATTGGTGTTGACCACTACTAACCCCGCCCGCAAAGCACCAAATACGGCGACAGGAAACTGCAGTACGTTCGGCAACTGAATGGCGATTCTGTCGCCCGGCACCAAATCGGTTTCATGCTGCAGCCACGCAGCAAAATCAGCTGAAAGACGATCAAGGTCGGAAAAGCTCAGCGTCTTGCCCATGCAGGTGAAGGCGGGCTTGCTGGTAAAGCGCGAGACGGCTGACTGAAAAACATCCGTAATAGAGCTGTACTGTTCCAAGCCTTCAAGCGCTGGGCCGCGTAAAATGGGGGTGCTGGCGTGTTCGCTCATGGGCAATCTCCGCTATCCGTGTCGATGTTTGACCGACCTTGTTATTGTGGCGAGGTTATTTAAAGAGACTAAACGCCAACGATATACGACGTTCAAGATACTGTAAAACGATCGATTGAAACTTACGTTTCAACTTTAGCTTATAACCCATAGAAATGGATAACACTATGGGCAGTATCGAGCGTGAATTTCTCCTTCCCGCCATACCAATAGCTCCCCAGGCACCATCCGATGCCACGCCTCGTTTTGGGTTAGCGGCTCAGTGGCAATAACAGAGACAATATCGTGTTGGGTCGTATGCTCGATGAAGTTCACGGTTATCTCCGCATCGGATAGCTCCGCCTCTCCAAAGGGAGCACGCCGGGTGATATGCGCTAACTTGGTCGAGCAGTAGCTATAAAGATAGACGCCGTCAGAGAGGAGTAGATTAAAAACGCCCAGCCCTCGTAGCTGCTCGCAGAGGTCATGGAGCTTTTCCCAAAGCGCTTCTGGGGCAGCCGGTGGCGTTGGAAACACCCGGCGCAACTCGCCCATTAACCAGCAAAACGCGTGTTCGCTATCGGTATTGCCAACCGGGGTGTAAACCCCCAAAGGCAGTTCCTGCCAATCACTTAATTGCCCATTATGGGCATAGCACCAGGGCCGCCCCCACATTTCACGAGTAAAGGGGTGCGTGTTGGCCAATCGCACGCCGCCTACGTTGGCTTGGCGAATATGGCTGATGACGACATTGGACTTAATCGGGTAATCACAGATCAAGCGGGCAATCGGTGAGTCCACGGAAGGATGCGGGTCTCTAAATTCGCGATAGCCGCCCTCTTCATAAAAGGCGATGCCCCACCCATCGCGATGAGGGCCTGTACCGCCACCGCGATGTAAAAAGCCTGAAAAGCTGAAGCAGATATCGGTAGGCACATTGGCACTCATGCCCAGTAGCTCACACATTGGCCCACTCCCTTGATGCCAGTCGCATTAACGGATAACCGGTTCGCGGCGGCGAGTAGGCTGTGGGTCCTCCTCCACTTGGCGGCGGGCAGGCGTGTCTTCAACAGGCGCAGGACGACGCCACCACCACAGCGCTACACCAATCCCCGCGCCTAGGGCTATCCCTAAGACTAACCAGAGCAAGCCGTTGCGCAGAGCACTGGCACTGTTCTCAAAAACACCCACGGCGGCGACCATAGCGGACGGTGCCCAACCGCTATAGAACTCACCCTCTTCGACCAGTGGCAGCCGATAACTGGCAGGCATCCACATCGCCCCCGCCACGCCCCATGTCATGATGAGCCGAGGCAAACGCGGCAAAAATGCCATTCCAAAGTAAACCGCTAGCAGCACCAGCAGCGAAAGACCGTAATAACTGAACCACAGCAGTGACATTGAGTCTGCAAACAGCATAATACCCCTCATGTGGGTGGAAGCACCCGACGTTGATTTCCCGTTATGGTACCTATCAATTTATGAAAGCACAGCCTGGTATGCACGAAGGCTCGCCCGTAGCGCGCTATTATCGCGCCGATGACCCTGAATGGCACTGGTTAGAAGACCGCGAAAGCGCTGATGTCAGCGATTTCCTTACCGCAGCTAACCAGCAGCATGCCGACTGGTTTGCACCGCTCTCGCCCCTGGCGGACACCCTCTACCACTCGCATTTAGCGCGCCGTGAATTGGCGGTGAAAAGCTTAGAGACAGCGCTTGACCACTTTACGTTCTGGAGCGAGACCGGCGCGGAAGATGATTACCACTGCTGGTGGCGTTACCCCAACGGCCAACCTGAGCAAAAAAGCTGCTTTTTAGACGTTCGCGAGCGCGCTGCCGAGCAGCCATTCTACGATATGGGTGATATGGCGCTCTCCCCGGATGAGCAGTGGCTCGCCTGGACCGAAGATACCCAGGGCGACGAACGCTTCACACTCTGGTTAAAAGCACTGCCAAACGGCACGCCGCGCCAACTGCTTAGCGATATCGGCCCCAGCGTTTGCTGGGCAGAGGACCAAAACGCTGACGGCGCCACGCTGCTGTTTACCCGTTTCGACGATACCCAGCGCCCTGACAGCTTATGGCGTTTATGGGTCGCGTTCGCAGAACATGTGCCCATGCAAACACCGAACCTGGTGTTACGCGAGGCAGACCCAGAGTTTTGGGTAGGCGTGGGTAAAACGCGCTCTAAAGCGTGGTTGATCATCGAGAGCGGCTCAAAAGACACTACCGAAGTTCTCGCCCTGCCTGCCGATCAGCCCGAAACACCCCTCATTTGCCTGCATGCCCGCGAGCCGGGTGTGGAAGTCAGCATTGATCATCGGCCAGGAGTCTTTTATCGCCTGCACAACCAGACGGGCCCTCACTTTCAGCTGGATATGCGCGCCGAAAGCGATAACACCAGTTGGCAGCCGCTGATTGCGCATCGCGATGACGCTACGCTTGAGGGGGTTGATGCATTTGAGTGGGGCTTAATACTCGCTGAGAGAAGCCATCAGGATGCGCAGGTACTGTTGCGGCGCTTGGAGCTGGATAGCCACCATCAAACGCTGCTTGATAGTTACATTGACCTGCCCGAAACGCCCTGCTCACAGCTGCTGGAAGACTCGCCACACTTTAATGCGCGCACGCTGCACCTGCGCGAAGAGTCGTTTACCCACCCACCGAGCTGGTATGCCTTAGACCTCGATAGCGGTGTACGTACGCTGTTAAAACAGGTGCCCGTTCACGGCAACTTGGCACCTGAACAGTTAGTTAGCCGCAGAGTATGGGCCACCAGCCACGATGGCGAGCAAGTCCCGGTATCGGTGGTCATGCGAGCAGATTTGGCAGACCAGCCACTGCCCACCCTGTTATACGGTTACGGTGCTTACGGTGAAGCGCTGGACCCCTGGTTTTCTATTGCCCGCCTAGAGCTACTGGAGCGCGGCGTGGCCTTTGCTGTGGCCCATGTGCGCGGCGGCGGTGAGCGCGGCGAACCGTGGTACTTAGCAGGCAAGATGGCTCATAAAGAGAACAGCTTTCACGACTTTTTAGCCGCCCGTGAAGCGCTTGTGGCCACCCATATCAGCCAGCCTGAGCGGATAGTCGCCTGCGGTGCCAGTGCAGGCGGGTTGCTGGTGGGTACGTGCATCAACCGTGCGCCGGAGGCCTTCTGCGCGGCGGTGTTGGATGTGCCTTTCCTAGATGTGCTGCGCACCATGCAGAACCCAGAGCTGCCGCTCACCACCGCCGAGTACACCGAGTGGGGTAATCCTGAAGCACCCGATGTGGCTGAACGCATCGCCGGTTATTCACCTATCGATAACATCCGCTCGCAGCGCTACCCAGCGCTTTGGATTGAGGGTAGTTGGTTCGATACCCGCG
Source organism: Halomonas sp. 707B3 (assembly GCF_024158645.1). Lineage (NCBI taxonomy): Bacteria > Pseudomonadati > Pseudomonadota > Gammaproteobacteria > Oceanospirillales > Halomonadaceae > Halomonas > Halomonas sp. 707B3. Next base: position 7,001 of record NZ_JAMZBE010000105.1, on the reverse strand, counting down.
TTAGCTACTGGGAACCCGCTAAATTCTACGCCCGAGTGAGCCAGGCACAGCAAGGGGCTGCGCCTATTCTGCTGCATACCGATATGAGCAGCGGCCACGGCGGCGCATCGGGAAGGTTTAAGGCGTGGCGCGATACGGCCCGCCAGGATGCGTTTATTCTGTGGGCGCTAGGGTTAGCGGAGGCGTAGCCGTCGCTGGCAGAGAGTCCGTTAACGCCTTAGTAAAACCACTAAACGCTTGCTGTGCGCCCCGCAATATCTGGGGCCATGAACCCGATGGGCAAATGGCCTCGGCAAAGCGCCAAAAACCCGCCCACCCGGCGGGTGTTAGCGGCGTCTCGGTAAAGAATCGGCAGGGAATCTGTTCACCAAGGCAGCGTTTGGCGTGTCGGCCTATCACTTCGCCTCCCAGGCGAGAACCTTCTAGCACGTATAACATGCCTACCATTTCATAAACGCTAGCTGGCACTGCAAAACACCATGCAGGCAGCAACGGCTGATTTAACTGCGTTAGATCGTGACGTAATAGCGGCTCACGCAGCGTCAGTGCATAGCGGCTGTTGCGCTTCTCTATGGCTTGACTTAACGCATTCTCAAGCCCCGCTGTGGCAGGATATAAGCAAGCTAGCGCTGCGCCGTAGGTAGCCATAGTCACGTCGGGACGTAGAAGAGCCCTCAATGCTGGATGATGATCCACCCGATGATGGTCTGCTTGTGTTTCCTGTTTTAACCAGTAGGCCAGCGTGACGGAAGAATCACTCTCCATCATTCCTCCATGGCATACTTTTCGCCTGCTGCAGTAAGGTACGTAACTTCAACAAATAGAGCCGAGTGCTCGCTGACCAAGGTCGGCTATAGCCAACTCGTTGCTCAATCCAGGATTCAAATGAGCGTCTTGGCGAAACCGTCCTACTACCTTCCCGGTAGTCAACGGGCTTATCAGGGTTACCGCCCCAAACCACTTCGTAAAGATGTTCAACACGGCATAGGTAAAGATTGACGAAATGGTGCTGATCTAATGGCAAATCACTGATTAGAGCCACACCGGCCACCTCACTCAATGGCATATCGCTACAATCACGCCGCAAGCAATCACTGATCCATACATTAGAGGACGCCTGAGCCGCCTGTTGCGCCACTATCTGCATTACATTGGGCGTCAAACCAACCCCTTTCTGATAATACTCACCACCCATTTGCAACATCACTCCATCTGCTGCAAACGTATCCATTAACCACGCGCTGAGCTCGTCCCAGGCACTCTCAAGCTCGCCGTGGCGCATCAATACAGCTTTCGCATGGTCAAAATAGTGCTGAAGACCATCGATAACATCCAGGCGTCTGCGCGCTTTATAATCACGTAAGCGCAGATTAAATCCCTCACTTAGCGAACGCATGGCCTGCAACTGGCTAACGGTGAGCTGCCGAGGCTGTGCACAGTGGCAGGAAATCAACGCATCCAACTCTCCCGCTTGAATAATCGGTAGAGAAATCGCCCCACTCACGCCCATATTGGCCATATATTCCAAGTGAACGGGTGAAACGCTGCGCAAATCGACATAACTTAAGTCAGGCGTTACATTGGCCTCTGCCGCGAAAATAGGTACTGGCGCAGCAGTAGCGTCTGGAATGGTTCGCCACGGGTTCTTTAGATAAAGTTCGCGAGCAATATAGGGAATGTCGCTCGCCGGAAAGCGCAGCCCTTGATAGCTTCCTGTCACTCCCTCCCGGCGGGCCTCCGCCAGCACTTCACCATCACCTTCAGGCATGAAGCGGTAATAGAGCACCCGATCAAAACCACTCAGCGTTAATAGTGCCTCTATAAGTGACTGGCACTGCTCTGCCAGCTCATCCGCGCTTACTGGCACTGGAATAACGCCATTAAGCATCGCCATGGGGTCTGGGTGAGTTTCCACCGGATAGAGCTCATACACCCATCCGCCCTCATTGGGCGTGACCACCACATCAAATTCTTGCTGTGGGCTATCGCACTGGCCCACATAACGCCCACCAGGGGGTAACGCAGGCAGCACCGAGGCAATGTCGCGCAGCATCGCTGGCAAAAACTGGCCAAGTGAAACGCTGTCAGCAGCATCGTCCAGTAGCGTTTTACAGTTGGCGGAAAGGTGCGTAACGATGCCTGATGAATCGGTTATGATCAGTGCACCGTGGGGCTGAATAGCCCCAGATAGGTGGAGCTCTTCCTGCTCGCACTGATGTATAAAACCACGGGGTTGGTCCATTAAGTCGCATCCTGCGGGTGGTATTCGGTATTACTACCATTGACGGAAATTAAAGCGGCAAAATCAGCCAGCGCTAGTGGTATGGACAGCAAATAGCCTTGAACAAAGTCGCAGCCGTTTTCAACTAGCCAAGTAAGCTGCGCCTGCGTCTCGACCCCTTCGCCAACAGTACAAATACCGAGTGCTTTTGCCATGCCTAAAATAGCTAGGGCAATCGCTTGATCTCCTTCATCTTTTCCGCCTAACCCATCAACAAAACTTTTATCAATTTTCAATTCTGCCAAGGGCAAGCGTTTCAAGTACGCCAGCGACGAGTAGCCGGTACCAAAATCATCTACCGCTAGCTTGATACCTGCTTCGCGCAATTTTTCGATGTTGCCAAGCGCTGCACTGGAGCGATCTACCAAAGTACTTTCGGTGATTTCAACCTGCACCAGCGAGTGCGGTACTCGATATTGCTTCAAGCAATTAAAAAGATGCGTCACAAACCGCTCTTCCTGAAAACTACGCGCTGAGACATTCATAGCAATAGGCGGTGGGTTGAGCCCCTCATCTCGCCATGCGGCTAACTGGCGTATCAATAGCAGGGCTACATAGCGGTCGAGTTCCAGTATCAACCCAGTGGCCTCGGCAACGGGAATAAAATCGGCGGGACTCACTGCGCCCAAGACCGGGTCGTTCCAACGCAATAGCGCTTCCGCGCCAGAGAGTCGCTGCTCAGACACGCAAGAAAATTTAGGTTGGTACACTAACCGTAACCGTTTGTGCTCCATGCCTTCACGCAGCGCCTGCTCAATGGCTACATCGCGCATTAAACGTGCTTGAAGCTCGGGCTTGAACAGCTCAAAACGGTCACGGCCGTTCTCTTTGGCCCGATACATGGCAGTATCAGCTGCTTTGGTCAGCCCTGCTACGTCATCACCATCATCAGGGCAAAACGCCAAACCAATGCTGGAAGTCACAAACAACGCATGTCGACGAACATCAAAGGGTTTTGAGAGCGCTTCCACAATGCGCTTGGCAACCTGCTCCGCACCTTCGATGGTGGTATCCACGAGAATAATCGTGAACTCGTCTCCCCCCAGGCGAGCCACGGTATCCATATCGCGCACTAATTCCTTTAACCGGCTTGCCACCTGAATTAAAAGTTCGTCGCCAACGTCATGCCCTAAGGTATCGTTGATGCTTTTGAAGTTATCCAGGTCAAGAAACATCAATGCGCTTAGTTGCTCACTACGCTTTGCATGAGCAATCACAACCTGCAAACGGTCCTGAAACAAGGTGCGATTAGGCAACCCAGTGAGAGCATCATGGGTAGCCAGATATTCGGCTTGGCGTTGAGACTCTTTAATATGTGTAATATCTGAAAAAACAGCCACATAAAGTGCATCATCATGGCTATCGGGTGCAATAATGTTAAGCGTTAACCATTGCGAAAAGAGCGTCCCATCACGACGTTTGTTGAAGACCTCACCCTGCCAATAGCCGTGTTGCTGTACGACATCCCATAAGACATAGCAAGTTTCAGGAGTTTGACCTCCTCCTTGGTTCTCTTCATCACAGTACAATAGGGGAAGTGCAGGTTGCCCCTCCACTTCACTAGCAAGAAACCCCGTAATGCGACTAAAAGCGTTGTTGACCGATTGCACCTCACCCAGGGCATTGATCACAACAATCGCTTCTCCAGCCTGCTCAAATACTTTGGCTGCCACTTGCATATCCCGCTCAGCGTGCTTACGCGCGGTGATATCCTCTGACTCGGTCAGAATCAAGTAAGGGTGACCTTGTTCATCACGAAGCACTTGGTGTACACACGACATAATACGCAAGCCACCACCCTCGCTTGGTAGCAGGTGTTCTGCCTTGACTATCTGCTGATAGCGAAGTGCTTCTAGATCCCGCGACCACACTGAACCTGCATAGGCGTCAGGAAATAACTCAAATACATTCCGCCCAATGAGCTGCTCCTGGGTTAGCCCAAACGTGTTCAAAAACTGGGGATTCGCAAAAGTATATCGTCCGTTAAGATCTTTCAGCGCAATCATCACCGTGCTGCTTTCCATCAGCGCATGCAACTGTGCCTGGGACTGGCGGAGCTTGGCCTGTACCTGGCTAAGGTCGGTAACGTCCATTAAAGTGACGACTAATAATTCAACATCTCCATGTTGATTAACTCCAGGTGTAATCAGCCGCTGGAGCAGCCTCCCATCAAGCTCGAGGATGTTCTCATCTGGCGTTGCCTGATGTGCTACCTGGATCAACGCGTCCTCTAAATCGTTAAGGACAGCAGGCAGTCTAAGCCCAGAGACATGACGCTGTAATGCCGTCGGGCGAACGCTGAAGTAGCGCGCCGCTGGAGCGTTATAGCGTTTGAGACAAAATTCGTTATCGAATACAAGCAGCGGAAAATCTAGCGCATCATAGAGATAGGCATATTCATCATTTAGCTTAGTGAGCTCGCCAGTCTTAATATTAAGCTCTTCATTAAGGCTGATTAGCTCCTCATTGGTGGCCTGCAACTCTTCATTGGCAGCCTCTAGCTCTTCGTTAGTTGCCTGCAATTCCTCATTGGAAGCCTGCGCCTCTTCATTGAGTGACTGCATTTCTTCATTGGCCGTCGCCAACTCTTCAATGAGCGACTGCAAGTGCTCTCGAGTAGCCTCCAACTCCTCCTCAAGGCTCTCAAGACCATCAAGTTGCGGCGGCTCCATGAGCTGGTCTAATGGCACGTTGGTGGGCTTTTCACTCTCTAAAAGTGGCGACAATACTACCAATATTCGTCGGTCATCTTCTTGCTCAGTGAGCCCCCGCACACTCAAACGCCACCACTCGCCCTCATAGCGTCGACGCCGCCCTAGCTGAGGTATCCGTTGCTTTTGGAACTGGTGAAGCAGGGACATTAGCTCGCCACGAAAGGGGGCACTCATGACGTCCTGAATGCCTACTTGGGTGCGGCCTGCAGGAAAACGTAAAAAGCGCTCCACATCTCCTGCCGTATGCTGAACATTGCCGCGCGCATCGCACAGTGCAACGGTGGCGCCCATATGGGCCACTAGCGCATCAAGCAGTTGCTGCATATCCCGATCACGCCGTTTTAAGGGCGAGGCGGCCCGCTGGGCAACCGGAGCATGTTCATTGAGTTCTCGACTTTCGCCCTGCTTGGTAAATAAGCGCTCACGTCGATCTAGTGGGGTAAACAGCGTCTCAGAGCGACCAACACTCTCGGAGCGCCCCAAAAAGAGAACACCCTTGACTCGCAGCCCAAAATGAAAACGCTGTAGCACTTTCGTCTGAAGTTCATGATCGAAATAGATCAATACATTGCGGCAGGTAATCAGGTTTAAGCGCAAAAACGGCGGGTCATCAACAAGATTGTGTTTAGCAAACACAATCATATCGCGTAGGATTTTGTTGACTTCAAAGGTGTGATCATTCTTTACAAAGTAACGCTCTAGCATAGGCTTGGGCAGCGCCTCTAGGGCTGCGCCGAGATACCGGCCTCTACGAGCGATTTCCAGCGCGTCTTCATCAATATCAGTGGCAAAAATCTGTACAACCACTTGGCTGCTTAAAATACGCTTTGCCTCAGCGATCATTAGCGCAATCGAGTAGGCCTCCTCCCCAGTTGCACAACCCGCCACCCAGATTCTCAAAGGCGTGTTGTCCACCTGCTCGACCATATGGCGTACCGCTTTTTCAAGCGCTTCAAACGCGCTAATATCACGAAAAAAGGCGGTAACCGATATGAGAATGTCGCGGCCTAGCTGCTCAAGTTCAGCAGGTTCACTTTCAGCTAAGGCAAGATACTGATTCATATCCGTAACATTTGTTGCTATCAAACGACGGCGTATACGTCGGCTTAAGGTACCCTGCTTATAGCCAGAAAAGTCCAGTTGACGACGCTCTTTTAGCAGCTCAAGTAGCCGCCTTGGTACCTCAATCTGATTGCCTTCAAGGCTGGCGCATTCAAGCCGGGCAAGCTTGGCCAAGCGTGACGCCATTTCTTCAACATTTAAAATGTAATCAATAACTCCTGCGTCTATTGCAGACTGAGGCATCCCATCATATTTAGCACTTTCAGGCGTCTGCACCATGGTCACGCCGCCCGCCGCTAGAATCGCCCGTAAACCTGCAGTGCCATCCGACCCGGTTCCTGACAGGACAATACCCACCGAGGCCTCATGAGCATCAGTGGCTAATGACACAAAGAAATCATTGATTGAAGGCTTCGGCACTACATGCGGCAAGGCGGGTGTTGTGTAAAACACGCCCTCTTTTATAGTGGCATTGGTATTAGCAGGTACTACATAAATAACCCCTGCTTCAGGGCGCTGGAGGCTTTCAAGCCGTGTTACCCGTAGCTGGGTTTCACGGCTAAGAATATCCACTAGCATACTCTTATGGGTAGGCGAGACATGCTGCAGCACTACATACGCCACCGGCAATGCGGGATCAAGCGGACGAATCAATTTCGAGATAGCTTCGAGCCCGCCAGCAGAGGCGCCTATTCCCACCACCAATGGCGAAACGGAGGCAGAGGTTGCAGCAGTCATGAGGTTCCTTTGCTAATCGAGAGATCTTTTCGCCAGTCTACACAGCTCGATAGCAAAGCTATACGGTCTCTTTCGATAAACTATCAACGTTAGCGCTGGTTAGCATATTGAATCGCCCCAGGTTTCGTAGACACCTCCAGGCCTTATACTAAAGGTATCTAGGAGGAACCATGAGCCATCCCCGCTACACTGAAGAATTCAAAATC
>NZ_JAMZBE010000104.1:0-12266 GCF_024158645.1 Halomonas sp. 707B3 | reverse complement strand
GCTACGACGCTTGCTCTCCACAGCCCTGCCACACACGCCAGCCCGCAACTAATGACCGAGGTAGATGCACGAGCCGCTGAAGAGGTGCGCTATGCCAACTTCAATCAGTGGTTAAGCGAGTTTCGTCGCTATGCCGCCAACCAAGGGATTAGCGAAGCGACGCTAGCCTCCGCCTTTGATGGCCTGCGCTACCGCGAGCGGGTGATTGAATTAGACCGCTACCAGCCTGAGTTCGTGCGTGCCATTTGGCAGTATTTGGATAGTGCCGTGTCTACCGCGCGTATTACCAATGGTCAGGAGAAGTACGCGCAACACCGTGAAACAGCCCAGCAGATGCAGCAGCGCTATGGCGTACCAGCAGAAATCATCGTGGCCATCTGGGGCGTTGAGAGTAATTACGGCAGCAACTTTGGTGATTTCTCGACGCTAGAGTCCCTCGCTACGCTGGCCTATGATGGCCGTCGGCGAGACTTTGCTCGTGGGGAGCTGCTAGCAGCACTACGTATTATTGACCAGGGCGACATTGCCGCAGAGCAGATGAAAGGCTCTTGGGCGGGAGCGATGGGGCATACCCAGTTTATTCCCAGCAGCTTTGAGGCCTACGCGGTGGATGGCGATGGCGATGGTCGCCGCGATATTTGGGGTAGCATACCCGATGTGATGGCCTCTACCGCGAACTATCTGGCGCGGGCGGGCTGGCAGGCCGGGCAGCCGTGGGGTACCGAAGTTGTGCTGCCTACCTCCTTTGATTACGCCCAAACCGGCCGCAAGAGCAGCGCTGAGTGGGCCGCGCAAGGCGTGCGTGCGGTGAACGGTGACCTGCCTTCCTTCGATAGTGCAGCGGTGATTGTACCGGCCGGGGCGAATGGCCCCGCGTTTATCGTAGGTCCCAATTTCCGCGCTATCTTGCGTTACAACAATGCCACTAGCTATGCGCTGGCGGTTGCCACGCTAGCCGACGCCATTGCTGGGCGAGAGGGCATTTCGCAAGCATGGCCACGCGATGAGGCACCTTTAACCCGTGATGATGTCAGAACGCTCCAGCAGCGTTTGAACAACGCCGGTTACGCGGTAGGCACTGCCGACGGCATTATGGGGCCGAATACTCAGGCGGGGCTGCGTGCCTTCCAGCGCGACCAAGGCCTAGTGCCGGATGGCTTTGCTACCCAGTCGCTGTTAGAGCGGTTGCGCTAGCTCAGGGCGCTTTCATCGCTGTTTGAATCTCTTTGATAGCTAGGCAAACTTCTCACCAAGGATGAGTCGCAATGGGAAAAACATTTCTAGGGGTGTTGGGGGCGAGCGTATTGGCTGGTTCCCTGTTGGTCAGTGCTACCGCACAGGCTGAGGATAAGGTCTTCGGCTGGGTGGAAAATGCTTACATCGAGCCATGGGGGATTGCCGTCAAGGCCAAGTTGGATAGCGGCGCACTTACCTCATCACTGGATGCCCGTGATATCGAGATGTTTGAAAAAGATGGCGAAGAGTGGGTGCGCTTTCGTTTGAAGCTGGAAGATCAAGAGAGCGGTGACACCTTTAGCGACCAAATCGAGCGTCCACTCTATCGCGAGCAAACCGTGCGCGGCGCTGGGGGTCGTGACGAGCGCCCGGTGGTGCTGATGGACGTGTGCATGGGGGATACCATCTACGAGGAGCAGTTTAGCCTGCGTGACCGAGAAGAGATGATCTATCCGCTACTATTGGGGCGTCGTACCATCAGCCACCTGGGCTTGTTAGACGTACGCAATACGTTTCTACAGGAACCCGAGTGTGGAGAAAACGCTGCGTACGTTCCCCACGACCCCGAAGACGACCAGTCTTGATCCTTTATTAGTCAGGTAGCACTCAAAACAGCCGTGACAGCAGCGCGGTGACGGCTGTTTCTACCCGCAGGATACGAGGGCCTAGGTGCATTCCCTCGCAGCCTGCCGTCAGTAGCTGCTCCACTTCCCACGGGATAAAACCGCCTTCGGGCCCTACCAGTAATAGCGTTGGCTCATCAATACCGCGCGGGCAGGCATTCTCCATGCCTGGGTGGGCAACCAATCCTCTTCGTTCTGTTAGAAGTGCCGGTAGCTGCTCTTCCATAAAAGGACGAAACCCTTTGCAGAGCGTCACGTTAGGCAGTTGAGTATCCCGCGCTTGTTCTAGCCCAAGTATCAAATGCTGATGAATTTTTTCTGGCCGCAGTTCTGGCGACTGCCAGTAACTCTTTTCAACCCGCTTGGTGTGCAGCAGGGTAATCTCTTTGACTCCTAACGCCGTGACGTGCTCAAGCGTGCGTGCCAGCATACGCGGGCGCGGCAGCGCCAGGACAAGATGAACGGGCAGGGCAGGCGGCGGCGGTTCGTTGATATCTTCCAGCGCAAACAGAGCCTGCGTTTTGTTGAGCTCCGTTAGCGTGGCCTTACCCATAGCGCCGCCTTGAATACCCACGGTTAAGCGATCGCCTTCGTTAGCGCGGTGTACTTCATGCAGATGGGTCAGGCGGCGCGCATCGGTAATACGAGCGTGGTGACCATCGACCTCGCTCGGGTCTAGCAGTATCAAATTCATAGTCGTCGTCTATTGGTCATAGGAAAGGCGTACTTAACAGCACTAATCCGCTAAGCTGGCTTGCATGGGCGCGTGTTGCAGGCACAATAGCAGCAACGGCGACAAAAGCCTCTATCGTGTTTAAGGAGATGCGCTGTGCGCGTAATTCGCAAATATGCCAACCGCAGGTTGTACGATACTCAGCAGAGTCGTTATGTCACTCTTGAAGACTTGCGGCGTTTAATCATTGAAGAAGAGCCGTTTCGCGTTGAAGACGCGAAAAGTGGCGAAGATCTGACGCGCACCATTTTGCTATCGATCATTATCGAACAGGAGCAGGCGGATAGTGAAGCCGAAGTGTTCTCGAACGACCTGCTGGCCCAGTTGATCCGTGTGTACGATATGTCCTCACCGCTGCCGCTGGCGCGTTATTTGGAGCAGGGCACCCAACTGATGCTGGAGCAGCAAAAGCGCATGCAGACCCAGTGGCAGCAGGCGATGCGCCACTCACCCATTGAGTTTATGCGTGAACTGGCCGAAGAGAATATGCGTTTCTGGCAAAATGCGCTGAACCAGCCTACCCAGACGGATGACGACGATAAAACGGACAAAAACTCCTAATCCCCCTTTAGGCCACGTTAGGGACGCGTTGTGGCATAATGCGCCCCAACGACGCTCTCCCGTTTGAGAAGGATACCCATGAAAGTTTTGATGATCGGTGGCGGTGGCCGCGAACATGCCCTTGCTTGGAAACTTGCCCAATCCAATGATGTCGAGCAAGTGTTTGTGGCACCTGGCAACGCAGGGACCGCCACAGAACCTAAGCTGACCAATATCGCTATCGGCGCAACCGACCTGGATGCCTTGGTGGCGTTTGCCCAGCAAGAGCAGATTGCGCTAACCGTGGTGGGCCCAGAAGCTCCGCTGGTGGAAGGCGTAGCGGATCGGTTCCAAGCCGCTGGTTTGACTATCTTTGGCCCCAGCCAGCGCGCGGCACAGTTGGAAGGCTCCAAATCGTTCACCAAAGACTTTCTGGCCCGCCATCACATTCCCACCGCCGATTACCAAACCTTTACCGCTGTTGAGCCAGCATTGGCGTATTTAGCTGATATGGGCGCGCCCATCGTCATCAAAGCGGACGGTTTGGCGGCAGGTAAAGGCGTGATTGTCGCCATGAGCGAAGCGGAAGCCGAAGCGGCGATCCGCGATATGCTTGAAGCCAACGCCTTTGGTGACGCTGGCGCGCGAGTCGTCATCGAAGAGTTTTTGGAAGGTGAAGAAGCCAGCTTTATCGTGATGGTGGATGGCGAAAACGTCGTGCCCATGGCCACCAGCCAAGACCATAAGCGTGCCTACGATGGTGACACCGGCCCCAATACCGGCGGTATGGGAGCCTACTCTCCGGCACCGGTAGTGACACCGGAAGTAGATGCGCGGATTATGGAGCAAGTGATTTTGCCCACCGTGCGTGGCATGGCGGAAGAGGGCAACGCTTACACCGGCTTCTTGTATGCGGGGCTAATGATTGACCCGCAAGGCAACCCCAAAGTAATCGAGTACAACTGCCGTTTTGGTGACCCGGAAACCCAGCCGATTATGATGCGCCTTACCTCCGATTTAGCGGCGCTCTGTTTAGCAGGTGCCAAGGGCGAACTGGCAGACAAGCAGTGCGAGTGGGATAGCCGCGCAGCGGTGGGCGTGGTGTTGGCGGCAGGTGGCTACCCCGGCAGCTACCGCAAAGGTGACGTGATTCACGGCCTAGCCGATGCCGAGCAGGCGCAGTGCAAAGTCTTCCATGCAGGGACGGCGCAAAACGCAGAGGGTGATATCACCACTGCTGGCGGTCGCGTGCTGTGTGTGACCGCCCTGGGCGATAGCGTCTCAGCTGCCCAGCAGCAGGCGTACCAAGGGGTTAAAGCGATTCACTGGGATGGCGTTGAGTTCCGTCGTGATATCGCTTTCCGTGCCATCGCGCGCGAGCAGTAATTACCGGCCTGTTAAGGTCAAACCGTCACCCAGCAAGGAGTTGAACTATGGAGCGTGTTTCGCAGGAGTTCCCTAACGCAGCGGTTATCCATCGTCATCCGCTGACTGTGCGGGTGACGGATATGAACTACGGCCGCCATCTGGGGCATGATGCGCTGGTATCGCTGCTTCATGAGGCTCGTATGCAGGCCTTCGCCGCCCTCGATCTGCCCGAGTGGGATATACACGGCTACCCAAGCGTTGTGGTTGACCTCGCCGTGCAGTATCAACAGGAGGCACGCTTTCCCGATGCGCTGGTGATAGAAACGGCAGTGCCCGACCCAGAAGGCAAAGCCTTAACGGTGTTCCATAGGGTGACTAAGGCGGAAACGGGCGATGTGGTGGCTACCGCTCGGGTAAATAAACTACTGATTGACTTGGCTGCTGGCCGCCCGGTAGCGATTCCCGATACGGTGAAGCAAACGCTTGCTGATGCAAGGGGGGGATAATGTCCCGAGAATATCCCATCATCGCGGTAACGGGTTCGTCAGGGGCGGGTACCACTACCGTGCGCCGCAGCTTCGAGCGCATGTTTTTGCGTGAAGATGTGCATGCTGCCATGGTGGATGGGGATGCGTTTCACCGCTATACCCGCGATGACCTAAAGCGCATTTTCCGTGAAGAGCCAGAACGTAAAGATGAGCTATCCCACTTTGCCGTAGAAGCCAACTTGCTTGATCGCCTGGAAGGTCTGTTTATCGAGTACGGAGAGCACGGTGCTGGCATCTTCAGGCACTATATCCATGCGGAAGATAAGCAGAAAATTGAAGCCGGGTATCGGGTGGGCACCTTCACCGAGTGGCAGTCGCTGCCTTGCGGCACTGACTTGTTGTTTTACGAAGGGCTGCACGGTGGGTTAGTGACCCAAGAGTACGATATTGCCCGCCATGTGGATCTATTGGTGGGTGTTGCGCCGACCATGAATCTGGAGTGGATTCAAAAGATCGACCGGGACACAAAGCTGCGCGGCTACTCTCAGGAAGCGGTGATTGACACTATCTTGGGCCGTATGGATGACTATGTGCGCTATATCCAGCCACAGTTTTCCCGTACCCATATCAACTTCCAACGGGTGCCCACGGTCGATACGTCCAACCCCTTTGAAGTGCAGGATATTCCGACCGATTCGGAGTCGTTTGTGGTCATCCGTTTCCGCGACCCTTCAACCGTCGATTTCCCTTGGTTGCTGGCGATGATTAAAGACTCCTTTATGACCCGCCCGCATACCCTGGTGGTGCCCGGCGCTCGTATGTCATTGGCGATGGAACTGATTCTGGCACCGCTGGTTCGCCACTTACTGTCGCAGCGCCGTTTTCGCTAACGGGGTAAGCGGGGCTGCCTTTTATCGATAATAAACGCGCCAAACCTAAGGAGGCCGCGATGGAGTGCCTGTTCTGCAAAATTATTAACCGCGACATTCCCGCTGATATCGTGTTTGAAGATGAGCACGTGCTGGCGTTTAATGATATTAATCCCCAAGCGCCGACCCATCAGCTTATTATCCCTAAAAAGCATATCTCGACGCTTAACGATATTGCCTCTGACGACTTAGCCCTTGTGGGCCGCTTGCAGCACACCGCCGCGCAGCTCGCCAAGCAGCAAGGGTTTGCCGAGGATGGCTACCGCGTGGTGATGAACTGCAACGAAATGGGCGGGCAGACCGTCTACCATATCCATATGCACTTAATGGGTGGGCGCGAGTTTACCTGGCCCGCAGGCTAAACTGTCTCGCCGGCCAACGGTAAACAGCCATCCATAAAAAAGCCCTGCGGCGGGAAACGCCAGCAGGGCTTTTGCATTGCATAACGCCTAAAACATTAGGCGTCGATGCGCTTGTACTTCATGCGCTTGGGCGTGTCGTTACCGACGCGTTTCTTGTGATCTTCTTCGTATTCGGTGTAGTTACCGTCGAAGAACACCACTTCTGAATCGCCCTCAAACGCTAGAATGTGGGTCGCAATACGATCCAGGAACCAACGGTCGTGAGAAATCACCATGGCACAGCCAGGGAAGGCGAGCAAGGCTTCTTCCAGGGCGCGCAGGGTTTCGATATCCAGGTCGTTAGAGGGCTCATCCAGCAGCAGCACGTTAGCACCCTGTTTTAGGGTTTGCGCAAGCTGCAGGCGGCCACGCTCACCACCGGAAAGCTCATCCAGACGCTTCTGCTGGTCGTTGCCTTTGAAGTTAAAGCGACCAACGTAGGCTCGCGAAGAAACTTCATAGCCATTGATGTTGAGAATATCCTGGCCATCGGACACTGCTTCCCAGACAGTTTGCTTGTCGTCAAGGGCGTCGCGCAGCTGCTCAACGTAGGCAATGTCGACGGTTTCGCCGATTACCACTTCGCCAGCATCCGGCTGCTCTTTGCCGGTTACCAGCTTAAACAGCGTCGATTTACCGGCACCGTTACCACCCACAATGCCAACAATCGCCCCTTGGGGAATGGTAAAGGAGAGATCCTGGTAGAGCAGTTTGTCGTCAAAACGCTTGGTAACGTTGTGGAACTCGATCACTTTGTCACCCAGGCGCGGGCCAGGCGGAATGTAGATCTCGTTGGTCTCATTACGCTTCTGGAAATCGCCAGACTGCATCTCTTCAAAGCGGTTAAGGCGCGCTTTGCTCTTCGCTTGGCGGCCTTTGGCGTTGCTGCGCACCCACTCAAGCTCTTGCTTGATGGCTTTCTGACGAGATGCTTCCTGTTTGGCTTCTTGGGTCAGGCGCTGCTCTTTCTGCTCAAGCCACTGGGAGTAGTTGCCTTCAAACGGAATACCTTGGCCGCGGTCCAGCTCAAGAATCCAGCCCGCGACGTTATCCAAGAAGTAACGGTCGTGGGTAATCGCAACGACAGTGCCGTTGTAGTCATGCAGGAAGCGCTCCAGCCACGCCACGGATTCAGCATCCAGGTGGTTGGTGGGCTCGTCCAGCAGTAGCATGTCCGGGCTTGAGAGCAGCAGGCGGCAAAGCGCCACACGACGACGCTCACCACCAGAGAGATTGCCTACTTTGGCCTCCCACGGCGGCAGGCGCAGCGCTTCTGCGGCTACCTCCAGCTTACGCTCAAGGTTGTGTGCATCGGCAGCTTCGATAATATTCTCAAGCCGTGCCTGCTCGCTGGCCAGGGCATCAAAGTCGGCATCGGGTTCGGCGTAGGCAGCGTATACCGCGTCTAGCTTTTCCTGCGCCTCTTTGATGGCACCTAAGGCCTCTTCGACGGTATCCCGAACGTTTTTCTCGTCATCTAGCTGCGGCTCTTGGGGCAGATAGCCCACGTTGATGCCGGGCATCGGACGAGCTTCACCTTCAAACTCTTTATCGACACCGGCCATAATGCGCAGCAGCGTGGATTTACCGGCACCGTTTAAGCCCAGTACGCCGATCTTGGCGCCAGGGAAGAACGAGAGCGAAATATCCTTGAGAATTTGCTTTTTGGGCGGCACGACTTTGCCAACCCGATTCATGGTGAATACGTATTGCGCCATGGAAATCCGTTAGGTTGTGGTAAAAGCGAGACCAGCAAATCTGCTGGCTTGGTGCACAGATGATAGTGCCCAGCGCGGCTAAAGGCCAGCAAAGCAGTGGGGCAAGCGTAGAGTGGTCAAGCCGCAAAGATAAGGGGCACTCATTTGGGTGCCCCTCGGGTATGTCCACCTTGAAAACGCTTAATAGATTGGCAAGGCGCTACTCTTCTTCGTCCCAGTCATCTTCAATCGCGCGCTGTAAGCGACGCTCTTCAAGCCACGCTTCTACCTGACGGCGAGCGCGCAGGGTATCCGCTTTACTGGGTTTGCTTTTACCGTAGTGATCGTCGTTGACTGCATCCAAGTTATCAAACTCGTCAGCATCAAGCCCATCGTTGGTGTAGGTTTCACGATTTAAGGGGTCACGGCTCATGGTATGCCCTCCAACCCAAGCCGGCGCACCGGCATCACAACGGCTCCTTACCCAACAGAAGCAAAGTAAGAAGCGCCTAACGCTAAACAAGCGCCTAGCCGCTATATAACGCCACTTGGATTGAAGTTCAAGCCCTATCTTTGTTTTTATGATGGCAAATGTTTATTTGGTGTTTTCCTGCTGATTTTTTAGCGCTGCCAGTGCCAATTGGGCCTCAACTCGTTCGGTCACATCTTTCTGAACGCCGATGTAGTACATCAAGTTGTCGGCTTCATCATAAACTGGCGTAATTGACAGTTCATTCCAGAACATAGTGCCGTCTTTACGGTAGTTACGCAGCACTTCCCGCGAGGGGCGGCCATCCTGTAACGCTTCGCGGATCGACGATAGCGCATCCTGGTCGCGGTCTTCGTTTTGCAGAAAACGGCAGTCGCGATACAGAATTTCATCCGCACTGTAGCCCGTTAAGCGCTCAAAGCCCTTGTTCACGTAAATCAGGATGTTTTCGTCACCTTCCTGCTCCGCAACGACGATGCCATCTTCAGAAGCGTCAATAATGCGCTCAAGTAACTCCGGGTTGATCAAGGGAGATCGTTTCATCAATGGATTCCTGTTGCTTTCGTTCTTTCGTAGCCATGGCGCTGTTGATCAGCGCGGGGCTCTCTTACTGCAGGACGATGCGGAATTTCACACTACCGAATAGAGGTAGAATAGCAAAAAAACAGCTCTCTACCGCCAACTGCTGCCCATCATGGCGAGCGTTGAGGTGCTTTGCAATCAACAACGCTATTCGGCTTCCGGTAACCGCTGTGCGCTGAACATCGCCCCCACTGCCGTGAGCGCCAAGACCACCAGCAACATGGCGCTTCCTAGCCATTGCGCCAACGCGCCGATAATACCCCCGACAACCAGCATCAGTACGCCCGTAAGCGTATTGGAAAGCGCTACGTAAAGGGCGCGATTGTCTTGGCTGGCAATATCCACCAAATAGGTTTTGCGACCCAGGCGAACACCGTGATGCACAATCACCAATAGCGCATAAATCGCGGCATAGGGTAAAACGCTCTGCGTCCAGTCACCCGGCAACCAAGCTAAGGCCGCGCCTAATAGGCAGCACAACACCGTACCCACGGCAGCGTCGCGCATGACCCGGCGGCTGGACTGATCCGCGCGTTTTCCCCATATCGGGCTTGCCACCATAGCGGCTAGGCCGGATACCACCACTAAAATGCCTAGGCCGCCCAGCTCGGTTCCGCTCTGCTGCTGGCCGAGTAGCGCCAGGTAAGGCAGCGCCAGCGCGCTTGAAAGTAGCAGGGCCCTAGCGACATTGAAGTGTAAAAACGTGCGGTCTTCACGCAGTAGCGATAGCCCCAACTTAATGCTATCCCAGGCGTTTTCGCCGCCCTCGATGGAACCTGGCACCTCTTTAATGCGGGCTGCGCACAGCGCATTGAGTAACCAGCCAGCGGCCGCTACGCCAAGCAGTATGGCCAATGCCAAATTGCCGGGTCGGTCACCGAACCACATCAATACACCGCCGGCAACCAGCGTTGCACCACCCGCGACGCTGCCGCTCCAGCCCATCAAAGTGCCTCGGCGGCGCTTGGCGATGGTTTTGCCGAGCACGTCCTTGGTGGCAATGGAGGAGAGCCCCCGTGCCAAGGAGAGCATGACCAACGCGGCCAACACCAACAAGCCGCCGATAGCCCCGCTGCCTATCAGGGCCAGTAACGCCAAAGCAATAGCCGCCACCGCCTGCAGCACGGCCCCCACCACCCACACCCACTTGCGCTGGGGCTTTAGGCGAATAAAGCCAGCCACAAACAGCTGGGGGAGGAGGGCGCCTGCTTCACGAATCGGTACTAATAACCCCACCATCCATACCGGAGCGCCGATAATACCCAGCAGCCAGGGCAGCACTAAGCGGGCGCTCGACAGCTCATCCGCTAACTTATTACCTAACGAAGCGAAAAGGTGCAGGAAAAAGTTGTGCGGCTGCTCTTGGCAGGCATCGTCAGGTATATCGTCGCACATACGGCTATCGTCATCGCCTGTCAGCCACTCGTATAACTGCGTCTGTGAAACTTCCGGTTGAGCCATGTCGGTTCCTTGGCGATTGCTAATTTAAGATGACAGAATGCCTACTTAGGATGCCACACTGTATTTTAAAACCTGTATTTAAAAAGCCCTGTGTTCCAAAAGCCTGTGCTTTAAAAACCTGTGTTTCAAAGGAACGGATAGATAAGGACGCAAAAAGATGACCCGCATTCACATTCGCTACTGTACCCAATGCCAGTGGCTGTTGCGTAGCGCCTGGTATGCCCAAGAACTTCTCTCCACGTTTGGCGAGCAGCTAACAGAGGTCGCGCTCTCCCCCTCCCGCGGCGGTACGTTTGAGATCTGGTGTGGCGACACGCTGCTATGGGAGCGCAAGCGCGATGGTGGCTTTCCCGACATCAAAACACTCAAGCAGCAAGTGCGTGACCAGATCGACCCTGCGCGCGACCTGGGGCATATCGACCGATGACCCAAGACCAACAGGCGATGCTGTATGGATTGGGCGCTGTAGCGCTGTGGTCGACCGTTGCCACCGCCTTCAAGGTAGCCCTTGCATGGATGAGCCCCCTGGAGCTGATGTGGATAGCGGCGCTGGCTTCCTGGCTGTTGATGGGCGCACTGGTCATCAAACAGGGCGATATGGCGCTAGCGCTGCGCCAAGGCTGGCGAACAGCGCTCTGGGCCGGGCTAATGAACCCCGTGGCTTATTACTTAGTGCTATTTGCCGCCTATGACCGGCTGCCGGGTCAAGAGGCCATGGCGCTGAACTACACCTGGGCGCTTGCTATGGCGTTTCTGGCAGTGCCGCTGCTGGGGCACCGCTTAACTCGACTGGATGTGGCGGCGGGGCTGGTGGCCTATAGCGGCGTTTGGGTAATTGCTACGCGGGGCAATGTCTTCAATGTGGCGTTTGAAGACCCTTTGGGCGTGCTGCTGGCGCTCTCATCAACCCTATTGTGGGCACTCTACTGGCTGCTCAACGCGCGGGATCAACGACAACCCCTGGTAGGCCAGTGGCAAAATTTTAGCGTTGGGTTACCGGTGCTAACCATGTTGTTACTGCTTGGCCCCGGCGTGCAGTGGCATGGCTGGCCCGCGATAGGCGCAGGCGTTTACGTCGGCCTGTTTGAAATGGGCGTAGCCTTTGTACTTTGGCAACTGGCCGTACAAAAAGTGTCCCGCACGGCTAAAGTCTCTAACCTGATCTTCCTATCTCCGCCGGTATCGCTGCTGCTGCTTTATCTTGTAGTTGGAGAGCCAATGCTGCCTTCCACGCTGGTGGGGCTAGTGCTTATTTTATGCGGGCTTGGAATACAGCAACTGCCAGGTAAACGAGAAAAGCGCGCAGCCTAAAGATGGGTTAAATCGTCAACCTACGACCTCTTTGTGTAATAACGCCATGCTATTAGGTATTATTGACATCCTCCCCACCCTCAGCTTGCGCTGCCGTCTAGCGACGGAAAGGAAGGGGGTTCCCAGGTTGTTACCTTCCTGGTTTCTGCTTCCAAGACGATTGCCCGAGGGAATGGCTTGGTTATCGCCGTAAAAGTCCCACAGTGGGGATTTTTACGGTGGCGAACCAACTCATATCCCCCAGGTCTCACATCGTCTCCACAGACGTAACTTTCCGAGTGCCCCTCGGTAGGTCGTGTCGACGTGAGTAGTATAGCACTGTGCAAATCATCAGCAAGGGCATCCTGCGGATGCCGCGCTATCCATCCGCTCACTAAAAGTAAGCGGTTTTTCGCGCTGATTGATAA
>NZ_JAMZBE010000103.1:0-12324 GCF_024158645.1 Halomonas sp. 707B3 | reverse complement strand
CACTATCGAGGGCGCTTTGCCCCCACCCCTTCCGGGCCGCTAGCGGCGCGGGCATCCAAATAGCTGCCTAAAGCGGCAACCAGCGAGCCAAGGTGCAGCGGCCCGGAAGGGGTGGGGGCAAAGCGCCCTCGATAGTGAGCGGTGGCGGTCATGGCAACCCGTCGTTTGGAAAACTGCGTAGCGATGAGAAGAGCACAAGATGACAAACAAAAACGGGCACCTCAAGGGTGCCCGTTGGCTGTCATCTTAGGATGACGAGGCGTTTGGTACTTAACCGCCCAGTTGCTTCTCTTTCAGCTCGGCCAGGGTTTTGCAGTCAACGCAAAGCGTGGCGGTGGGGCGTGCTTCCAAACGGCGGATGCCAATTTCCACGCCGCAGGCTTCGCAGAAGCCGTAGTCGTCTTCATCGATTTTTTCGATGGTCTCGTTGATCTTTTTCAGCAACTTACGCTCGCGATCCCGGGTGCGCAGTTCAAGGCTAAATCCCTCTTCTTGCGTCGCGCGGTCGGCGGGGTCGGCGTAGTTGTTAGCATCTTCCTGCAGGTGGCGTACGGTACGATCCACCTCTTCCATGAGGTCCTGTTTCCAGTCCAGAAGCAGCTGGCGGAAGTGCGCGAGCTGCTTCTCGTTCATATACTCTTCACCCGGTGCCGGCTCATACGGGATGAAGGACTTGGACGCTTCCGGTTTCTTTTCCGCTACTGGCATGGGAGTGCCCCTTACGTATGTGACTGCTGATCGACCATGAGCGTGTGTCACGATCTCACGCCAAAGGGATGCTTGTTTAGCTGAAAATTGCACGTGATGCAAGCATAATAGTGCATTTTGGCCCATGGTCCCACATCGTGTGCGGCCAGGGTCATGATTAATCTACTACTAGGTGAAGGAGCCATGATGGCCTGGAATTCGCGTGTTGATCACGTTGCGCCTTTTCGCGTGATGCACTTACTAGAAATGGCTCAGGCACGTGAGGCGGCTGGGCATGACGTGATTCATTTGGAAGTGGGAGAGCCCGATTTTGCCACTCCCGCACCCATTGTGGCGGCGGGTCAGCAGGCGCTTGCCGAGGGAAAAACGCGCTACACCCCCGCAGCCGGTTTGGCGTCGCTACGTGAAGCCATCGCTGGGCACTATGCCGAACACTTCAATGCCACGGTGGACCCTGCACGTATTCTGGTCACGCCCGGCGCTTCTGGCGCGCTGCTACTGGCTAGCCAACTGTTGGTCGAAAGCGGCGACCGGGTCTTAATGGCCGACCCTAACTACCCCTGTAACCGCCACTTTATGGCCCTGGCGGGTGCGGAAATTGATACCGTGCCCGTTGGGCGTGACAGCAGTTGGCAGCTCACCGCGCCGCTGATTGAGCAGCACTGGCAGGCCAAGACGCGTTTAGCCATGCTGGCCAGCCCCTCAAACCCGACTGGGCATACGCTGGATGCTGAGGCGCTTACGAAGGTGATCGACACGGTAGCTGCCAAGGGCGGTGATGTCATTGTCGATGAGATTTACCAGGGGCTGAATTACGATGACGCGCCGCTGTCGGCCACGTCGCTGTCGGATGACGCCTTTGTGGTGAACAGCTTTTCCAAATACTTCGGCATGACCGGCTGGCGCTTGGGGTGGCTGGTCGCCCCGGAGCAGGCTGTCGAGCCGCTGACTCGACTGGCGCAAAACGTGTTTCTGGCTGCTCCGACGCCTTCCCAGCATGCGGCGCTGGCAGCGTTTACCCCGGAGTGCCGGGATATTCTGGAAACCCGTCGCGCCACCCTCAAACAGCGTCGCCAAGTGCTGCTGGATGGCCTGGCCGAGCTAGGGCTTGCGCCGGATCTACCGCCCCAGGGGGCGTTCTATCTCTGGCTGGATATCTCCCGCTACAGTCGCGACAGCCAAGCCTTCTGCGAGCGCCTGTTGGTGGAGGAGAACGTCGCCATCACTCCAGGTATCGACTTTGCCGTACAGGGCGGCGAGCACCATGTGCGCATCGCGTTCACCAACGACGTGGCACGGCTGCAGGAGGCGGTGGTGCGCATCGCGCGCTTTGTGAGCCGCTTATGATGACCTATCCAGGGCTGGTGCCCGGCACGCTGCTGCGCCGCTATAAGCGCTTTCTGGCCGATGTGCGTCTGGATAGCGGTGAGGAAGTGGTGGCTCACTGCCCGAATACTGGCTCGATGAAGGCGGTGAACGTGCCCGGCTGCCGTGTATGGCTCTCGCCCAGTAATAACCCCAAACGCAAGCTGGCCTGGACCTGGGAGTGGATAGAGCTGCCCGAGCCAGATGGTGGAACGGCGCTGGCATCGGTTCACACCGGGCGAGCGAATGGCTTGGTCGAAGCAGCGATTAATGCAGGGGAGATAGCACCTCTTACGGACTATCAAACGTTAAAGCGTGAGGTAAAGGTAGGCGAAGCGCGGCTCGATTTTCGCTTGGATGACCCTGAGAAGGGTGCCGCCTACGTGGAGGTCAAACAAGTCACGCTGAAAGAGGAGGATGGTCACGGCTACTTTCCCGACTCCGTGAGCGTGCGTGGTACCAAGCATTTGCACACGTTGGCTGCGCTGGCCGAGCAGGGCGAGCGGGCAGTGCTGCTGTTTTGCGTGGCGCATGAGGGGATTGCGGACGTGGCAGCGGCGACGCATATCGACCCCACCTATGCGGCGGCGCTGAGTGATGCGGTGAACGCGGGTGTGGAAGTAGTGGCGTATGGCGTGATGGTGGAGTGGCAGCAGAGTGTACCGGTAGCGGCCAGCCTGGCGCGGGCGCTACCGGTACGGGTTTAGCGTTCGATATAGAAGCGCTGGATAAAACTCACCGGCTCGGGGTTTTCATTGCGGTCGTAGCGCACGTCGAGATTGAAGCGCATGGGCTCGTCTTGGCGTAGCGTGAACGTGGCAAGATGGTAGGTGGCATCGCCATCGTGCACGGTGCGAAAGCTGAGCGGTTCGCGGGTGTCGGTGAGGTCGCTAACGTAGCCTTCAACGCTGGCGTTGACCGGCCGCGTGGTGCCATCCGGCTGACGCTCGCGCACACTCACATTCACCAAACCGTGCCCGATGCTGCGCTGGATACTGTTCGCCTGCGCCACTTCTGGGGTAAGAAAGCGCGTTTCAATGGCGTTGTAGTGGATCTCGTAATCCCCCACTTCCACCATCTGCTCGGCCGCTGCCTGGGTGGCGCTGAGCAGCGTCCCCAGCAGCACCAGCAAAAGTGGAAAGCGTCGCAGTGTCGCAATAGCCATAGCGTGTCTCCTCTCTTGGGTGAGGTAAAGGCTCTGTTACAGGCGTAAGTGTGCGTTATGGGCGTCGACGTACCCGGAAAATGGCAATTTCACCAAACAGGTTAGGCCACCACTTCGAGGTCCAATGCCCCTTGTGGTCGCCAACGCCCACGGCGCGGTCAACAATCACCAGCCCTTTCTCTTTGCACAGGTGCTCGAAGTCGTTAAACGTCGATAGGTGAATGTTGGGTGTGTCGTACCACGCGTGGGGCAGCGATTTCGACACCGGCATGTAGCCGCGCAGCCCCAGGTGAATGCGGTGACGCCAGTAGGCGAAGTTAGGGAAGGTGATGATGCCCTCCTCGGCTACTCGCAGCATTTCATCGAGCATCTTATCCGGGCGGCGCAGCGCTTGCAGCGCCTGGGTCATGATGACTTGGTCATAGCTGTTATCGCAGAAGCTGCCCAGGCCGTCGTCCAGGTTATGCTCGATCACGTTGACGCCGCGTGCCACGCACTGGGTGATGCCGTCGGGGTCAATCTCTAACCCATAGCCGGTCACACCTTTCTCTTGGGCCAGCCGCTCCAGCAGAATGCCGTCGCCGCAGGCCAAGTCCAGTACGTGGGCACCTTGAGGAACCCAGTCGTAAATTAGTTCAAGATCCGTGCGCATTAGCGTGTTTCCTCCGCGCCTGCGGCGTCGATGTGCTGCTCTCGTGCGACGCGGCCCATAAAGGCGCTGAACAGCGCTTGATAACGCGGTTCCGGCAATAAGAAGGCATCGTGCCCATGGGGCGATTCAATATTGGCATAGCTCACCGATTTGCCCGCGCGCGTCAGCGCATCCACCAACTCCCGGGAGCGCGACGGAGGGAAGCGCCAGTCGGTGGTAAAGCTGACGATCAAAAAGGGGCACTGCGCCGGTGCCAGGGCGCAGGCAAGATCGCCGTCGCAGTTGGCCGCTGGGTCAAAGTAGTCCAGCGCTTTGGTCATCAGCAGGTAGGTGTTGGCATCAAAGGCGGTCGAGAAGGTATCGCCCTGATAGCGCAGGTAAGACTCCACCTGAAACTCGACGTCGAAGCCAAAGTTCAGGTCGTCGCTGCGCAGGTCGCGGCCAAACTTGCTTCCCATGGCGTCTTCGGAGAGATAGGTGATATGTCCGACCATGCGGGCCAGCTTTAGCCCCCGTTTGGGCACGGTGTCGTGCTCGGCGTACCAGCCGTCGAAGAACTCCGGGTCTGAGCGGATGGCTTGGCGGGCGACCTCGTTAAAGGCGATGTTCTGCGCCGAGAGGCGCGGCGTGGCCGCAATGACGACGGCATTGGCGACCCGTTCGGGGTAGGTGATCGTCCACTGCAGCACCTGCATGCCGCCCAAACTGCCGCCTACTGCCGCTGCCCAGCGCTCAATGCCCAGATGATCGGCGAGGCGCGCTTGGCTGGTGACCCAATCGCTCACCGTCACCACGGGGAAGTCAGGACCCCACTGGCGGCCGGTGTCCGGGTTATGGCTCACCGGGCCAGTACTGCCGTGGCAGCCGCCTAGGTTGTTCAGCGACACCACGAAAAAGCGATTGGTGTCGATGGATTTGCCGGGGCCTATGTGGGCATCCCACCAGCCAGGTTTGCGATCCTCGGCCGTGTGGTAGCCCGCAGCGTGATGATGCCCCGACAGCGCATGGCAAATCAGCACCGCGTTAGAGCGCTCGGCGTTCAGCGTGCCGTAGGTCTCATAGATCAGTTCGTACTCCGGCAGCGTCTTGCCGCAGGCAAGCGGCAGCGGCGTATCAAACTTAACCACGTGAGGGGTCACAAGGCCAACGGAGTCCGCTGGCCGGTCGTCATAAGCAAGAGTGTCTGAATCAGGCATCGAAAGCGCTAGTCCTGCAAAAATAAGTCCTGCAAAAAGTAAGCTCGGGGCGATAGTCGAGTCGATAGGGCCTTTATAGGCCTACGAGTGCGCCCGAGATGCCCGCCGCGCGGATCAGCGAGCCAACCACTAAGCCGTCTACTAGGTTAATGGCGATAAAGACCACGATCGGCGAAAGATCAATCATGCCTAGCGGCGGAATCACTTTTCTCACCGGAGCCATGATCGGCTCGACCAACTGCATCACCAGCAGCGCGCCGGGGTGGCTGGCATTCGGCGCGACCCAGCTCAGAATGATCATCACGATCATGGCAAAGAAGTAGATCTTCAAGATGGCGTTGGCCAGCGCGGCCACCCCGGCAATCAGCAGCCCTGCAATGGGCGGCATACCCACGCCGATCACCATGAAAATGGCAATCATACTGACGACTTTCAGCACGAAACCGGCCGCCAGGGTGGCAAGGTCAAAGCGACCGGCGACTGGCCCTAAAAAGCCTTGGAACAGCCCCACGACGGGCTGGGTGATTTTCACCACCGACTGGCTGAGCGGGTTGTAGTAATCCGCTCGGGATGCCTGCAGCAAGAAGCGCAGCATTAACAGAAACAGATAAATATTGATCAGCGAGTTAACCAGCATTAACCCGGCGCTGCCTAATTGACTTCCCATTGCGGCTTCTCCTAAAAAATGTCGTTCTTGAGATGAGCGGCGTGCCTGCAGTTCATCCCGTTCTTATGGCGTGATTCACGGTCTGTTGTCTACGTAAGACTCAATCGTTACCGCTTAGCTCTTTGGACATGGCATCGGCGCGCGCGGCGCAGGCCTGCATGGCGTCGGAAATGATCGTGCGCAGGTGCGCGTCTTCCATATGCGCAATAGCGCGCTCGGTGGTGCCGCCCGGTGACATCACGTTCTGCTTCAACGTGGCCGGGTCTTTGTCGCTGCGCTGGGCCATAGTGGAGGCCCCCAAGGCGGTTTGAATGGCCAAGCGGCGGGCGGTTTCAGCAGGCAGGCCGAGCTTCACGGCGGCCTCTTCCATGGCTTCAAACATCAAGAAGAAGTAAGCCGGAGCGCTGCCGGAAACCGCGGTCACTGCATCCAGTAAACGCTCTTCCTCGACCCACTCGACAATGCCCACAGCTTCCATCAGCTGCGTGGCGAGAGTGCG
Organism: Halomonas sp. 707B3; assembly: GCF_024158645.1. Taxonomy (NCBI): domain Bacteria; kingdom Pseudomonadati; phylum Pseudomonadota; class Gammaproteobacteria; order Oceanospirillales; family Halomonadaceae; genus Halomonas; species Halomonas sp. 707B3. The sequence continues at coordinate 6,072 of NZ_JAMZBE010000103.1, read as the reverse complement.
CTGGGCATCGCTGACCGCCGCGTTGGCGTACAGGCCGCTGGCGCCGATACCGACCAGTGACGGAGTGTTGGGCATGCAGCGCACCAGGGCGTTGCCGCCGCCCAGCCACTGGTCGATGGTGTTGGCATCCAGGCCAGCAGCAATGGAAATTACCAGCGGCGCCTGCTGCTGAACGCTTTCACGCAGGGCTTCACAAACGCCGCGCATGATCTGCGGTTTGACCGCCAGCACGACCACATCTGCACCGTTAACCGCTGCACTGTTGTCGGTGTGGGTATGAATACCCAGGCGCGCCTTCAGCGGAGCCAGTTCGCTTTCGTTGGGGGCCGTGGCGGTGATGTCGCTAGATGAGACACCGCTTTCGATCAGGCCGCCGATAATGGCACCGGCCATGTTGCCTGCGCCAATGAAGGTGATCTTGCTCGCCATGGGGGTATCCTTTTTCGCAAATGGCTGCGTCTTGCAGCGTGTGAAGTAAACCGTGTGTTGTTTGAGCCGCGTGCAGTGTGAACCGTAGTTAGCCCCGAGCGCCAAAAATGGCGGTGCCTAAACGTACCAGCGTGGCGCCTTCTAAGACAGCCGCTTCTAAATCGTCGCTCATGCCCATCGAGAGCGTATCCAGCGGTGCCTCAGGCAGTGCCGCTTGGAGCTCTTCTAAGAGCTGGCGCAGCGCTGCCAGCGGCTGGCGCTGTTCTTCTAGCGTCTCCGCCGGAGCGGGAATCGCCATCAGCCCGCGCAGGGAAAGGCCTGGCAGCGTGGCAATCTCTTGGGCCAGCGCTAAGGCATCCTCGGGCAGCACGCCGGATTTCGATGCCTCGCGGCTAATATTGACCTGCAGACACACGTTCAGCGGCGGTAATGCTTCCGGGCGCTGTTCGCTCAGGCGTTTGGCGATTTTTAATCGGTCAACGCTGTGTACCCAGGCAAACTGCTCGGCCACAGCGCGGGTCTTGTTCGATTGCAGCGGGCCAATGAAGTGCCACACAATGCCGTCAAGATCCTCAAGCGCCGCCTGCTTATCCAGCGCCTCTTGCAGATAGTTTTCACCAAACTCGCGCTGGCCGTGCTGCCACGCTTCGCGCAGCATCTCGGCGGGCTTGGTTTTGCTCACCGCCAGCAGGGTGGCGCTGGTGGGAGAGCGTCCGGCATCCTCAAGCGCCCGGCGCAGGCGTTCACGCGCAGATGCAAGTGACTCGGGGAGCGCGTTGTCTGTCATACTCAAGCACCTTACCGCAGCTGGGAAAGAGAGATGGATATTACCGAACTGCTGGCATTCTCGGCAAAGCAGAATGCATCCGACCTGCACCTTTCGGCGGGTCTGCCTCCCATGATACGTGTTGATGGCGATATTCGTCGGCTTAATGTGCCCGCCATGGAGAACAGCGACGTTCGGCGGCTGATCTACGACATCATGAACGATCGGCAGCGCCGCGACTACGAAGAGCATTTAGAAGCGGACTTCTCGTTTGAAGTGCCGGGCGTGGCGCGCTTTAGGGTCAATGCCTTTAACCAGGCACGCGGGGCGGGGGCGGTGTTCCGTACCATTCCCAATAAGGTGCTTTCCATGGAAACCTTAGGCATGGGCGAGGTGTTCCAGCGCCTTTCGATGCTACCTAGAGGATTAGTGCTGGTGACCGGGCCCACGGGGTCGGGGAAAAGCACGACCTTGGCGGCGATGATCGACTACATCAACGAACAGCGCTTCGAGCATATTCTAACCATCGAAGATCCGGTGGAGTTTGTGCACACCAGCAAGCGCTGCCTGATTAATCAGCGGGAGGTTCACCGCGATACTCACAGCTTCTCTGGGGCGCTGCGAAGCGCGCTGCGCGAAGACCCGGACGTGATTTTGGTCGGCGAGCTGCGGGATCTCGAAACAATCCGTTTAGCGCTCACCGCTGCTGAAACGGGGCATTTGGTATTCGGCACCTTGCACACCACTTCCGCGGCGAAAACCATCGACCGGATTATTGATGTATTCCCCGGCGAAGAGAAATCTATGGTGCGCTCGATGCTGTCTGAATCGCTCCAGGCGGTCATCTCGCAAACGCTGTTGAAGCGTCAGGGCGGCGGACGCGTGGCGGCTCACGAGATCCTGGTCGCCACGGCAGCGGTGCGTAACCTCATTCGCGAAGATAAGGTGGCGCAGATCTACTCCGCCATCCAGACCGGCGGTGCACTGGGAATGCAAACCCTGAATGCCTCGCTCGCCAAGCTGGTTAAAGAGGGCGTGGTGAGTATGGAGGAAGCCCAAGCAAGGGCTAAAGGCACGCTGACGTTAAAAGATGAGTAAGGCGGCACAAGGATAATAGACGCGATGAGTGAGTCAGCCAGCGGTATGACCGCGACCCAGTGGCTGCACCAACTGCTGGGCATCATGGTCGAGCAGCAGGCCTCTGACCTGCTGATTTCGGTGGGCGCACCGCCCAGCTTGAAAACGCCCAAGGGGCTGATGCCGCTGGGGCGTCAGCCGCTCTCCTCTAGCCAGGTGCGCAGCCTGGTGCTGAATGCGGTTCCCGAGAAGCAGCGTGAGCGATTTCATGAGGAGCACGAGGCGAACTTTGCCCTAAGCCTGGAGAGTGCGGGGCGGTTTCGGGTAAGCGCCTTTCAACAGCGTAACGAGCCCGCCATGGTGGTGCGCCGTATTGCGCAGACCATTCCGACCCTTAGCGCGCTTGGCGTGCCTAGCCAGTTGGCGACGTTGGCCAATGCCAAACGCGGGCTGGTGCTGGTGGTGGGCGGCACGGGAACGGGGAAATCCACTACCCTGGCGGCGATGATTCAGGAGCGCAACGCCTCAGTCGGTGGGCACATCATCACCATTGAGGACCCCATCGAGTACTTGCATCCGCATCAGCGTGGCATCGTTAATCAGCGCGAAGTGGGGGTGGATACGGAATCCTTCGAGGTGGCGCTGAAAAATACGCTACGCCAAGCGCCGGATGTGATTTTGATTGGTGAAGTGCGTACCCGCGAGACTATGGAGCACGCCCTCACTTTCGCGGAAACCGGGCATCTTTGTCTGGCGACATTGCACGCCAACAACGCCAACCAGGCGTTGGAGCGCATCCTTCACTTCTTTCCCCATGAGCGGCACGAGCAGGTGCTGATGGATTTGTCGCTGAATCTGCGTGCCGTGGTCGCGCAGCAGCTGCTGCCTACTCAGCAGGGCGGCCGCTGTGCGGCGATTGAGATTCTGCTCTCGTCGCCACGGGTGGTGGATCTGATCCGTAAAGGGCGTATTGATGAATTGAAGCAGGCCATGGCAGGCTCCCGCGACGCGGGGATGCAAACTTTCGATCAGGCGCTTTATGCGCTTTATCAAGCGGGCCAAATCAGCCAGCAAGTGGCGCTGGCCCATGCGGATTCCGCCAACGACCTGCGGCTGATGATCAAGCAGGGCGACGCCGCTGCCAGCGGTAAGCCGTTAGACGCGCAGGTGCCGTCTCATCTTGCTCTGCGCGACGGTGACGATTATTGATGGCCTTCGCCGCTAGGGGGCGTAAATGCCGCCCAATACCCGCGGGCCGCTGGCGCCGGTCACGGAAGGCAGGTTGCCGGGTAGCCCGTGCAGGCGTTGGTGGGCGAGCCAAGCAAAGGCTCCTGCTTCAATCCAATCTTCCGGCCAGCCCAGCGTGGCGGGGGAGAGCAGCGTGACCTTAGGAAGGTGCGCGGCTAGCCTTTCCATCAAATAGGCGTTATGAGCACCGCCACCACCCACCAACAGCGTGGCGCTGGGCTGGCTTAGCGGCAGTTGGGCCACCCCTTGCGCGACACTCACCGTCGTCAGTTCGGCTAGCGTTGCCTGAACATCACGGGGGGCTTCGTTGCCAGTGAGGTGGTCGCTCAACCACGCTAAGTGAAACAGTTCGCGCCCGGTGCTGCGCGGCGGTGGCTGATGAAAAAAGGGTTCTTGCAGCAGGCGGGCGAGCAGCGCTTGGTCGATTTGCCCGCTGGCCGCCCAAGTGCCGTTCTCATCAAATCGCCCGGTGTGATGCTTGGCAAACCAGGCATCCAGCAGCACGTTCGCCGGGCCGGTATCGAAGCCCACCACGGCGCGCTCCTGCTCTTGAGGAAGCCACGTAAGATTGGCAAAGCCGCCCAGATTCAGCACGAGCTGTTCGCCTGGGCGCTGCCCAAACAGCGCTTGGTGGAAGGCGGGTGCTAAAGGCGCTGCTTGGCCGCCAGCGGCCAAGTCCCGGCGGCGAAAGTCGGCCACCACCGTACACCCCGTCAATTCTGCCAGCAGGCTCGGGTTATCTAGCTGTAGCGTATACGCCGGACCACCCTGGTGACCTTGCGGCGCGTGCTCAATCGTCTGGCCGTGGCTGCCAATCGCCGTAATCTGATCCGGGGTGAGCCCCTGTTCCGTTAATAGTGCTGTAACGGCCTGGGCCTGGAGGCGGCAAAAGGCATCCTCGGCGGCGGCCAGTTCGGCAAAGTGCGCTGCTGGCGCGTGGCACAGGTGCAGTAGCTGCGCGTGCAGCGTATCGGGCATGGCAACGTCAGCCGTGGCTAATAGCTTAGGCGGCGTGCCAGGAGTGATAGAGACCAGGGCGGCATCAATGCCGTCCAAGCTGGTGCCTGACATGAGCCCAATATAGTAGGCCGTCGGTGTGGAGGAAGCGGTTTTCATCATGCGAGTCATCCAAAACGGGGTGAAGGCTCAACCAAGGCGGTGGAGCGTGATAACATCGCCCACTATTGATTATTTAAACGCCTTTAACGGCACATAGTACATGGAGAGAGGCAATGAGTGAGGTGGATCAGGCGTTAGCGCTGCTGTCGCGAGGTACGCATGAAATCCTGGTAGAAGACGAGCTGCGTAAAAAGCTCGCGTCCGGTCGCAAGCTGCGTATTAAAGCAGGGTTCGACCCTACAGCACCTGATTTGCACCTGGGCCACAGCGTACTGCTGACCAAAATGCGCCAGTTCCAAGATCTTGGTCACACCGTTATCTTTTTGATTGGTGATTTCACTGGCCGCATAGGTGACCCGACCGGTAAAAACGTCACCCGCAAGCCGCTGACCGAAGCCGACGTCAAGGCGAACGCGGAAACCTATAAAGAGCAGGTGTTTAAAATCCTCGATCCGGAAAAGACCGAGGTGCGCTTCAACGCGGAATGGTTTGGCGAGTTAACGGCTGCCAAAATGATTGAGCTGGCAGCACAAAGCACCGTGGCTCGCATGCTGGAGCGTGATGACTTCGAGAAGCGCTACAAAGCGAATCAGCCGATTGCGATTCACGAGTTTCTTTACCCGCTAGTGCAGGGCTATGACTCCGTCGCACTAGAAGCTGATATCGAACTGGGCGGCACCGATCAGAAATTTAACCTGCTCATGGGGCGCGAGATTCAAAAGCACTTCGGCCAGGAGCCTCAGGTGGTCATCACGATGCCCCTGCTAGAAGGTTTGGACGGCGTGCAGAAAATGTCCAAGTCGCTTGGCAACTACGTGGGCGTGGATGAAGCACCGGGTTCCATGTTCAATAAGCTGGTCTCCATGCCCGACAGCTTAATGTGGCGTTACTTCGAACTGCTCTCGCTGAAATCGAACGAAGAGATTGAGGCGTTGAAGCAGAGTGTCGAGCAGGGTGCGAATCCTCGCGATGTGAAAATGGAGCTTGCCCGCGAACTCATCGCCCGCTACCACGGTGATGAAGCCGCCGCGAATGCGCACAAGTCGGCGGGTAACCAGTTGGCCGATGGTGAGTTGCCGGAAGACCTGCCGGAAGTAGACGTTGATTTTGAAGGCAGTGAGCAGGCGCCGATTGCGACGGTTCTGAATCGCTCAGGTTTAACCAAGAACAGCGCACAAGCCAAAGACATGCTGAAAAATGGCAGTGTCAAAGTGGATGGTGAGGTCGTTGCTCAAGACACCATGCTGACCACTGGTAAAGTGTATGTGATTCAAGCGGGCAAGAAGCGTTACGCTCGCGTGACCCTGGTGTGAACTTTCTGAAAACTTTTTCACATTAGCTCTTGCCAACCCGGCCGCGAATCCGTAAAGTACGCATCCGCTGCCGGGGACGCCCAGCGTTACCAGCGGTGAAAGAGGTTGAAAAACCTCTGG
>NZ_JAMZBE010000102.1:0-12354 GCF_024158645.1 Halomonas sp. 707B3 | reverse complement strand
CCAGCAGAACGAGAAAGGACGTATTATCGTCAATTGGAGGAGTCGGGTGAAGCTGCCTGACTCAAACAAACCGGTCTCCGGAATAACCGGGGCGGTTCATAGGGCAGCTTTGGCAGACGGTGACAAAAAGCTAGATACCAATTCCCTGACGATGACTACCTGCAAGCTCAGGCGGTTTTTTGTAGTGTTTCCCTAGTGCTAATAAGTAAGCGTAGTGCTCGAAAAAAGCCACGGTACCTTGCCCTCGGGACCGACATCGGGATCTGGTCAGAAGCAGCAACCCCGATGTGATATAACCAGGCTAATGAATATCTTGCTGAGCTTGAGGCGTTAGCCGAGCAGGCAGGCAACTTGTTACTGATTGGCGTCCCGATATGCGAAGCGGAGGGTCGTATCTAAAATGTGGTGGTGAGCCTCTCCCATCTCTCAGGCTTCTACTACAAACGCACTTGGTGCCATTAGGTGAATATGTTCCGTTTCGAGACTTCTTGGGTTCGGTCCCCGACGTGCTCGGGGCGGCCATGTTTGTTTTCATACCGGGAAGGCAAGCACACGTTCTTAATGCATCAGAGGCGCCCTTAGGGGTCTTCATCTCCTACGAAGCGGTCTTGGTGCCGAAGTCACAGAACTTCTGTCCGAAGCGCAGTTACTAGTAAATGTCAGCAACAATGCTTGGTTCGGCCCTCACCTGCCCTTCCAGATGTCACGCATGCGTGCCATCGAAACCGGCCGAGAACTGCTAAGTACCACGACCACCGGCATCACTGCAGCTATCTGCTACGAAGGAATGGTCCTTAAGCGCGCCCCTCAATTCAAGGTAGCTATCCTCAGAGCCGAAGTGACACCGCGAACTGGCGCGACCCCTTGTGTGTGCTTCCGGGATTGACCTGTCCTTGGCCTTCCCTATCAGCGTTTAATGTGGAGTTGTAGTGGCCGCGCTATCAGTGTCCCCTAGGCACGCGTCAGGTAGTGGGCGCTAAACAAGCTATTCGCATCGGTCCAGGACGAGAGCGCCTCAAATCCCGCACGTCCCGCCAACGCCTGAAACCCCTCGACCGTGTATTTGTAAGAGTTTTCAGTGTGAATCGTCTCCCCTTCCAGAAAACTGAAGCGCTCCCCTTCAATAGTGACGACTTGAGGTAACTGACTGACCAGATGCATCTCAATACGAGAGTGTGCTTCGTTGAAGAACGCCTGATGGACAAAATTGGCGGGATCTATTTTAGCGTGCAGCTCATGTCGCAGCCTTTCCAGTAGATTCAGGTTGAATGCTGCCGTCACACCAGCTGCATCATTGTAGGCGGCTTCAAGGGTCGGCTTATCCTTAACCAAGTCGACTCCTACCAACAATCCGCTGCCGGTGGGTAACAAAGAATGCAGCCCGCAAAGAAAATCTTCAGCGGCTTGTGGGTCGAAGTTGCCGATAATGGAGCCAGGAAAAAAACCGACCGGTCTTTCGCAGCATAGCCCGTCCGGTAAGGCCATATTGCAGGAGAAATCGGCACAGGCGGCATGCACTTCAAGCCATGGGTAGTCAGCAGCCAACCGTCGTGTGCTGTCGAGCAGGAAATCCCGTGAGATATCGATCCCCAGATAACTGGTAGGACGCATGGCTTCCAATAGAAGCCGTACTTTACGGCTCGCCCCGCTGCCAAGCTCGATCAACGTCGCCTCATGCCCGGCTATCGTCGCTATCTCATCGGCGGCCTCAGCGAGTATCGTCTCCTCGGTCCGTGTCGGATAATACTCCGGTTGCTCACAAATTCGATCAAATAACTCAGAACCACGCTGATCATAGAAGAACTTTGGCGAGGCGAACTTTTGATCGGCTCTGAATCCCGTCAGTATCTCATCGCGAAGCGATGTTGAGGCTGGGATCGGGTGCAAGTCGTGGAATTGTACGGCCAGGCTCATGATTAGCTCTCCTTAGCAAGACGGAATCCGGAAAATGCCCAACGGGCATGAGGTGGGAAAAAATTACGATAGGTCGTGCGGATATGGTCTTCCGGGGTGGCACAACAGCCACCTCGAAGCACCATCTGCCCCGACATAAACTTGCCGTTGTATTCACCTAAGCTGCCCGGCAACTTGCGAAATCCTGGATAGGGCCGATAGGCGCTGCCGGTCCATTCCCAAACATCACCGAACATCTGCCTCGGCCCCTCGCTGGATCCGCCGGGGGCAGCCGCGACCGGCTGAAGATGGCCTTGTTCGACGAAGTTGCCCTGCAGGGGGACATGTTGAGCCACCGCCTCCCACTCGGCCTCAGTAGGTAGGCGTGCGCCGGCCCATTGGGCATAGGCATCGGCCTCGTAGAAGCTGACATGGCAAACCGGCGCATTCACGTCCACTGGCACCAGCCCGCTTAAAGTATAGTGATGCCAGACGCCGTCCCGCTCGACCCAGTAAAGTGGCGCCTTCCAGCCTTCCGCCTTGACCGTGGCCCAGCCATCCGACAGCCAATAGTCAGGTTTGTCGTATCCCCCCGCCTGCATGAACGTGAGAAATTCACCATTGGTAACCGAACGGTCAGCGATCTGGAAAGCCTCAATGAATTGACGATGACGCCCCATTTCGTTGTCGTAGGCAAAACGGCTATCGTCGGCATCATGACCTATTTGCCGCACTCCGGCTGGATAAGCGTGCCAACCGAGTTCACCGACCTCATGGGCGGGTGCCGACACAAGATCACCTCGATAGACTGGGCAGAGCGGGTTCTGGGCCAGAATATGCTTGATGTCCATGAACAGCAGTTCCTGATGTTGCTGCTCGTGAGGCAACCCAAGCTCCAGACGATGGAGAATCTCCTGCAGGTGTTCTTGCGGAGGGTCGTTGAGCAATTCTTCCATGGCCTGATTAATGTGCGCGCGATAGCGATAGACGTCATCCACTGTGGGGCGCGAAATCATGCCGCGTTCAGGACGAGGAAACGGCGTACCGTGGGTCTCATAGTAAGAGTTGAAAAGGTAATCGTATGCGGGGTCGAGGGTCTGGTAGCTGGGGTGAAACGGCTTGAGGATGAAGGCTTCGAAGAACCAGCTGACATGGGCGATGTGCCATTTGGGGGGACTGACGTCCGGCATGCTCTGCACCATGTAATCTTCTTTATGCAGAGGTTCGCAAATTGCGTCGGTGGCGGCACGAACCCGCTGGTACGCACGCAGCCACTCCTTGGTATGAATGCTATCGATTGTTTCGATAGTTAAATCTTGAATAGGTGACATAAATAACTCCCTCTAAGTATTACTCCGTTTAGCTTGATTCGGCAGGCCAGGCCTAACGCACAAAGCCTATCGAATCCGTGAACTCCATTAGCATTTCTGCACCAAGCCCACCGACAATCAACAGCAAGCCAGACACGATCATGGTGGTTCGTGCCCACTGGCCCACCAGTACATGCACAGTGGGTCGGGTATCGCTAAACATCATCCGCGCCACGATGCGCAGGTAATAGAACAGCGAGACAACGGTGTTGGCGGCAGCCACGAATGCCAGCCAAGCGTATCCCCCCTCAATCGTGACGCTGAACAACATGAGTTTGCCAAAAAAACCGATCAGCGGCGGGATACCCACTAAAGAAAGTAGCGAAGCGATTAGTATCGTTGTGGCAATAGGGGCCTGTCTGGCTAGCCCCTGATAGCTCTCCAGTGCAGTGCGCCCTCTCAGATAGGTGACCACAGCGAAAGCCGCCAAGTTAGCAATGGCGTAGCTGGCCAAAAAGAACACCAGCGCCGGTAGAGCCTGGTCGCTTGTTCCCATTACCACGATAGCCATCAAGGCATAGCCGGACTGGGAAACCGATGACCAACCCAGCAGGCGCCGTACATCTGTCTGTCGAAGGGCAGCCACGTTACCCAGCGTCATGGTCGTGACCGAGATCAGAGCCACAATCGCTCGCCAGGCGACATCCGGCGGCATTAATGACACGAAACGGGCCAATGCGACGGCAGCGCCAATCTTGGGAATTACGGTCAAGAAGGCTGCCACCGGTGCCGGGGAACCTTGGGCTACATCCGGCATCCAGGCGTGGGCCGGAAAAGCCGCCAGCTTGAAGGACAAGCCCAGTATGATAGAGGCAGTGGCGATGGTTAGCGCCAGGCTGTCGTGACCCACGGAAAGTCCTTGTGCGATTTCTGGATAGCCTGTGTTACCAGTCAGGCCGAACAACACGACAACGCCTATCGTCAGTAAAGTGTTGGTCAAGGCTCCCATCAGAAAATACTTCATGCCAGCTTCCAGGGCGGGTGCCCAGGTGCGGTGATAGGCAGCCAGCGGATAGCTGGCCACCGACGACAGCAACACACCGACGACCAGTTCCATGGTGTCACTGGCTGACGCCATCATGATCACACCCAACAGCGCGAACAACACCAATGCGTAATACTCGGCATGGCGGCGATCGGTCTGCATCCACTCAGGCGACATGGCAATAACCAGCGCGCCGGCAATCAACACGACTAGTTTGCTGGAGAGTGCCATGCCGTCCAGGGCCCACACACCCGAGAACGTCAGCCGCGGCGGTCCATCCCACTGCGTAAAGGTCAACCCAATACAAAGCCCAATCGTGAGCAACGCCAGTACAGCCGCCCAGACATGCTGATGTTGTCGGGCGAAAGCCGCGAACAATACGATAATCACAGCACCGAGCGTCAGGCTGATTTCCGGCAACACATCACCAATAGGCATCAGCGGGCTCCTACCAACAGCGTTGCTGAAGCCTCTATGAGGGTCAGCAGGAACTGCGGCGCAATACCGATGATCACGAAGCCTGCCGACAGCACCCCGAGCACACCCCACTCAGCTGGGCGCAGATCGTCAAACTTCGCCCAACGCTGCGGCATCGCCCCGAAGAACAGTTTCTGCAGCATCTGCAGAAACAACGCTGCCGTGATCAGAATGCCCAGCACACCAATGACAGCGAGCCAAGGGTAGACGGCAAAGGTGCCGGCAAAGATATGGAACTCCGCCACGAAGCCGGCCAGACCAGGAAGCCCCAGGCTGGCAAACGAGGCGAGTATGGCGAACGTTGCCAATAGCGGTGCCTGTCGGAGCAGCCCACCATAGCTATCCAAATCGTATTCCTCGGTGCGCTGCCAGAACGAGCCGCAGATCAGAAACAGCGCCCCGGTAATCAGTCCGTGTGCCACCATCTCTACCGTGGCCCCTATCAGTGCCATCTCGCGGGCATATACCGCATCCTGGAACAAGGCGCCAGCCACGGCGATCCCTAGCACCGTGTAGCCCATATGATTGATAGAGGTATAGGCAATGCGTCGTTTCAAATTTCCCTGGCCAAATGCCACGAGGGCACCATAGAGAATAGAAACCACAGCAAAGAGAGCGATAATCAGAGCGTAGCGGGCAAAGGTCTCCCCCATCATTGAGTACGGAATCCTCAGAATCCCGTAGGTGCCCATCTTGAGCAGCACCCCGGCGAGAACTGCCGAGGCCGGTCCGGGAGCGTCGACATGCGCTTGGGGCAACCAGGTATGCACGGGCACGATGGGAGCCTTGATGGCGAAGCCGAGCATGAGGGCGAGAAATATGAGGCCAGCAGACACACCCGCTCCCGCCAATGGCTGCTGCTCGATCAGCACTCGCATGTCAAAGGTGTGTGGCTCGACTGATAGATAAAGCCCGATGAATGCCAGCAACAACAGTAGCGAACCACAGAAAGTGTAAAGAAAGAACTTGAATGCTGAATGCTGGGCCTGACCGTGCCCCCAGCGGCCGATCAGGAAAAACATCCCCACCAGGCTCAGGTCGAAAAAGACATAGAAGAGCAGCAGGTCCAACGCGAGGAAGACGCCAAGCGATACGGACTGCAGAAAGAGCATCCAAGCGTAGTACTGCCGAGGCTGGTTCTGCGTGTTAATGGGATAGGCAATACTGGCAGCGAAGACCAAGGAACTCATCGTCGCGATAGCCAGCGCGATGCCGTCTACGCCTAGCCGGTATGCCATGCCCAGGCTGGGTACCCAAGGCACCTCTTCGACAAATTGAAATAGTGCGCCTTGGGTATCGAACTGCAGCCAAGCCCAGGCCAGCAGTAATACAGGCAATAGGGAAACCCCCACAGCAAACAGGCGAGCCGTGGTCTCTGTCCAACGGCGTGAAACGGCGAGTACGAGAGCTCCCAGCATGGGAAGGCCCAAGGTTGCGGTGAGAATCAAAGGAGTGCTCCTATGCCCAAGATTATAAAAATTACGGCGAACCCTGCCGCGATACCGGTGTAGTAATGATGCGTCTGTCCGGTATGGGCCTGCCGCGCTACTTGGCCCGCCCAGTCAACGCCTCTCGCTAGTAGGCTCGTTGCGCCATCGAATGCCCCTTCGCCACGTCGATCACTGACCTTGGCCAGCCACACGCCAAAACGGGCGCTGGCGCGGATGCCAGCATCTACAGCTCGATCGTCGAAGCGTGCCAGGCCATGGCTGAAGGATATCGCAGCACTTACTCCGCGGCCCCGTAATCCAGCATCCACTACGCGATCATCGAAACGTGCCAGGCCATGGCTGAACCTCATGAAGGTAGCAATCCCCCGCTCTGCCAGAGCTGGCAGGCCAAACCAGTTCGCCATAGCAGCATGCGTCTCGCTCTGTCGGCTCTGATTCGACCCCTCACGGCGCACCGTCCAAAACCCAGCGCCAATGCCTAGCGCCACTAGCAATAGCGACAGGATCAGTTCCCACAGTTTGGTTTGGGGAAGCTGGATCGATAGCAGGTTAGCAAGGTCGTTTCCCACACCGGGCCACCAGAGCAGAGATAGCACTAGCGTGCCTGCCGAAAGCAGGTAGAGCGAGCCGGCCTCAACCGAGGAGTGCCCTGGCTGTGATGGGGCCGTTTTCGTGCGGCCATGCAGATCTCGTCCAAATGCGAGCAACTGAAAGCGTGTTGCATACAACGCGCTGAGCCCACCAGCGATGGCGGCGATCACGGCCAGCCAGGACGCCTGATGACCAGCAGCAGTGATGATCTCCTCCTTGCTCCAGGATGCCCCCACCGGGATAACCCCTGCCAGCGCCAGACTGGCGACCATGGTCGCCACTGCAATCCCCGGAAGCAGTCGCCCAAGGCGCATCGTATTTAGCGAGTAGCTGCCGGCATGACGTTCGGCAATGCCGGCTGCTAGGAACAAAGCCGCTTTCGTGAAGGCGTGTGTGACGAAGTGCACCAGGGCGACACCGGGAAAGCCTGCCCCAACCGCTAACCACATCAAGCCATACTGAGCGGATGTCGAGGCGGCCAGCAGCTTCTTGGCATGCCTTTGCAGATAGGCCACGACACCCCCTGCTAGGGCGGTGGCCAAGCCTAACGTGATGGCAACCGGCCCAAACCAGGCAACGGCAGCCATCTCCGCATGCAGCCGAATCACCAGATAGATACCTGCGGCGACCATGGTCGCCGCGTGGAGCAATGCCGACACCGGTGTTGGCCCAGACATGGCGGCAAACAACCATGGCGAGAAGGGAACCTGGGCGGACTTGGCCGCTGCAGCCAACACGGCGCCGGCAACAAACACATCCAGTAGCCATCCATCGAGTTGGGACAGGTCAGCAAAGGCAAACGAGCCAGTGCCGGCAAACGCTGCCGCCGCTGCAATGTACAGCCCCAGATCCCCGAAGCGAGTGACCAGGAACGCCCAGGCGGCATCCCGCAGGTTGTCGCCCTCTTGCCACTCGTGGGCAATCAGTGCCCATGAACAGGCCCCGACCAGCTCCCAGGCGATCAGCAGGGTCACCAGATCCTCAGCCAGCACGAGAAGCTCCATCGCCCCGACAAATGCCGTCAGCAGAGCGACCAACCTGACGGGTGGACGCGTTGGCACGCCCTCACTGACGGGCTCAGACTCATGGTAGGCGCTATAGGCTATGATCAGTGTAGCGATCAGTGGCACGACGATGGCAAATACAGCGCTCGCTGGTGTCATCCCAACCGACAGGACGATCCGTGAGCTCCAGCGATAGGCACCACCCCAGTCCCCCATGAGCGCCACACTCGCGAGCAGCAGGGTAACGACAGCGACTGCCGCCCCCATCAGGCCCAACACGGCTCGACCACTATCCCTAGCGGACAAGCGCTTGCCAAGCCAATACATCCCGGGGGCGGCAAGCAGTGGGAAAAGAGGAACAAACCACAACATCAGTGCTTCAACCCGGTCAGTGACTCGGTCATGTCGGCCTGCTTACCGCGGAAGACGGCTACTACCAAAGCAAATCCCATGGCCATCTCAATGGCCATCACCGCCATAACAATGATCGTCAGCAGTTGCCCTTCTGGCGCCCCAGCCCCGCTAAAGGCCCAGAACGCCACCGCGGCGAGCATGACGCCATTGAGGATCAGTTCCAGTCCCATCATCAGCATCACGAACGATTGCTGGGAAAGCGCACCATAAATCCCGATGCCAATCAGTGCCGCTGCCAATAGCAAAAGTGTGGTTAGTGTCATGCAAGCCTCCCTGCCTATCTGTCTGCTTGGTCAGTGGTGATGATGGTGTTGATGACCACCACTCTCTTCCTCTTCGTCCTCCTCGAGCTTACCCGCCGGGTCGCCACCCGGCTCCAGCCCCGGCGGTAGCGAACCCACTGCAGCCGCCCCATAGCGGCCCCGATGACTCGACAACACCACCACGCCGATCATGGTGGTTAAAAGCACGATGCCCGCCGACTCGAAGATCAGCATCGAGTCACCAAGCATCTCATTGCCTAGGGATCTAACTGGCTCAAGGTCTGCCGAGACCGGCTGGTCAGGAAAGGCAGCCAATAGCGCCATGGCGCCCAATACCAGGAAGCCGACAATCCCCGCCCCGATAGCGATACGTTCCTGGTGAACCATATTCATCGGGTTAAGGCCGGCAGGATTCATCATGAACATGACCATGAACAGCGCCATGACCGTCATCTCCACAGCCATCATGAAGAACATCGCCACGCCCAGGTATTCCGCTGCCAGCAGAATCATGATCACGCCTACGGCGATGAACGACACCAGCAGGAAAAAGGAGGCGCGTACCATGGAATCGGTACGAAACACTCGCCATCCGGTGACCACCGCGAGCGTGGCCAATGACAGAAACGTGATATCAATGCCAATGCCGTGATTCATAGCAGCACCCCTATGCCAGCCCACACCAGGTCGATAAACGACAGTGGTAACAGCACCACCCACATCAAGGTGACGCAGCGCTCAGGGGCAATACGCGGCAGTACCCGTCCAAGCAATAGCAACACGAGTAGCACTGCCAGCATCTTGATGGCCATCCATAACGGACCGGGTAGCCAAGGTCCCATCCAGCCACCTAAAAAAGCACTTGCTGCCACACCACTGAAAGCAACCAACATGGCCGCCCGAGCCACATCCCAGACCAGCCGAGGTGGCCCAGAGATCTCAGAAGCCGTTCCTCCAGCCAGGTCCTTCGAATCAGCAAGGTTGAGCGGGCCCCAGAAGGTCATGCCTAGGCCGACAATCAGAAACAATGGCAACCCCAGCGGTTGGCGTATGACATTCCACAGCGCTTCTTGCGAGGCGACCACTTGGGTGAACTGTAGCGATTCGGCCGGCAATGCCACGCCAATTAGCACAAACATGCTGATCAGGATGTAAGAGAGCCCTAGCGCCACATAACGGTAGCCGCCGATGAGTGCCAGCAGCGCGTTTGCCGACCAGCCATGCAAGAAGATAACCACTGTCGCTAATGCTTCCACGCTGCCCCACAGCACCACGCTGGTGACCAAGTCAGTGGCGACCAGCGACTCCGACCACGGCACCACGGCCAGTCCGATTGCAGCCAACGCCAAATACAGTGCCGGCGCCAGCCGCCAGGCCTGCCAGTCCGGTGCTTCGGTGGCATTGGCGTGTTGGGTCATCAGCCAAGCCCCTCGGGCCATGGGAGCAAGCCAGACACGGCCTGCCTGAGGGGCGCCGAATGCACCGGCAATAAGCCGATCAAGCACCGCCACGACGTAGGCGCCGACAGTCAGCATGAACATCACCATCAGTACTGGCAGGAACAGCTCACTTAACAACATTACCCGAACCTCCCTGCACTGCCCGTGACTCACCAGGCGACTGTGTTCCGCCCCCTCCATCGGCTACCGCCGCTATATCCAGACTAGCAATAGTAGCCAGTGCATCGCCCCACTCCAGGCCTGGTAAGACCTCGTCAAGAATCGCGCTAGCATCTTCGGGAGGCTGTTCGTCCCACGGCCCCCGTGGCGTCTCGATGCAATCCACATCGTTCGTGTACACCTCATCCCGTTCGGCCTGGTGTGCCAACACTAAGGATTGTTCGACTTCGTCCAAGATTTGCTTCCAACGGGCCGAGACTCCTCCTCCGTCCTGACATACGGGGGAAAACCCTAGACGGCGATAACCGGCATCGTGTGAACGCAAATCATCAGCCAGCCCGGCAGCACGAGCGGCAGGCCCGCCAAACTGTCGGGCCTGCTCTGTATTGAGCACACCACCGCCTACAGCAGCCAGATGAAAGAAGCCACTGCGAACCAGGCGTCGACGTAGCCCATCTAGCGTGCTTGATGTCGACAAACCGTGTGCCAGGCGCAAGGAACTTAGGCTGAGTGCTTCCAGCCCAGCAAGATGCAGCGCATGGTACAGGCGCTGCAGATGATGACGGGCCCGTGCGAGCTCAATCTCGGCGATGGGGACGGGGTGCTTCCGAGCGTTGAAAAACACCGCGTCGAGGCGTTGCGGATACGGCTCCAACTGCGTTTCCCATGACTGAACCAGATCCCCCTGCAACGTAACCTCCGCTGCCATGCCGGGCGGAAATGCCATGAAGAACGGCCCGAGCCGGAAAGTCAGCGAATCCAGCGTCAAACCATCGCGGATATCGTCCTGCATATTCATGGACATGGGCCGCCCGTAGGGCACCCCACCCATCATGCCTTCGCCACCTTGGCCGAAGTCGCCCTCACCTTTCCAAGGATTGGGCGGCCTATCCGACAAAATGCGGCATCCACTGTCACGCTGGCCTGTCATCAGTTCACGATGTGCTTTGATTAGGGCCGCAGGTAAATCGGTGAGATCATCGATCCGATCCACGTTTTCAAGATGAGACCATGGTTCGCTACGAAACCACAGGGTGGTGAAGGGATAGGGCAACTGATCGTGGACACGCCGCAAGGGCTCTAATCGATCAGCCGGAATCTCTCCCGCCACTAGCAGCACACTGGCATGGCGTGGCGAATCGACCAGTTCGATTTCCGGCGATAGCGCGAGGTGCCGCAGCGCTCTATCGCCCTGCTTGCCCAGCACAGGAAACACGGGAGCTCGCATATGCGAAGCGAGTTTACGTAGCCAGTTCACTGCCACTTGAACACCCCCTCACGCCAGGCATAAACAATGCCAACCGACAGGATGGCCAGGAACATGCCCATCTCCATTACTGCCATCACGCCCTTCTCTACGAAGACAACCGCCCATGGATACATGAACATCATCTCCATTTCGAAGGCGATCAGCAGCAGCGTCATGGGATAATAGCGGACGTGATAGCGGCTCCAGGCGTGGCTATCTGGCGTACCACCGCCTAGAAAAGGCGCGCGCTGCGGGTAGGTGGCTATCGGCTGGTGGCGCATAGGCAACCACTGCACTAGTAGGCCGGCGCCTAAGCTAAGCAATAAAATAATAAGCAGAGTCAACAGTTCCATGCGTCTCCCTCGCGTCGCTAGCCAGCAAATCCTTGCCGTAAATTACAAAGTAGTAGATTTGACCTGCACATATGTACGAGCGTAGATAACAATCTTGAATGTAGACTGAATATGCTGTCTAAAACTTGGTACAAAAAGTAATAAACCGCAAGGTGGGTGCAGTCTCTGAGTGCAACACTACCTAATAGATGGCGGGCGGACTTTCATGATGCTTTGCCAATACTGAACCGCTCCGGCTTTACTGGAGACTCCTTTTCAGATCATTTTTTCCGCCATTTTCAGCTCTGTTTCAGGTTGGCACGCTATAACACCAACTCACTTCCATGAAGAAGAGCGCGTCCAAATGCTGCTCAAATACATCGCCACCCAAGAAGCGAAAACCCAGCAGCCAAAGAATCCCTGAATACTCTCTTGGTTCTTTAAGAGCAAGATGCCATGTGCCTTGTTCGTCAAATAGGGCAAATGAACGATGTCTGAAGGCTCAACCGAATCAGATTTGAAGCCTCCGCGACGAACCATTCAAGCCTAAAAAATATAAGGAAACGGTATGCAAAAGAAGACGACTTCGCTCCCTATTATTCACGCTACCTTAGCAACGCTGTTGCTGTCGCTCGCAAGCCCAGCGTTGGCCCATGAAGGGGGCGCAAGCACTTCGCCTAAGGATGGCGTCACCATGCAGGATTCC
>NZ_JAMZBE010000101.1:0-12357 GCF_024158645.1 Halomonas sp. 707B3 | reverse complement strand
GGTCATCTCGCCACGTTCCACTTGCTCTACCACGGCCTGTTTAAAGGCCAGAGTGTAGTCTTTCTGTGTGCGCTTAACTCGTTGACTCATCACGCTCTCTCAAAATAAGGACGGGAACGTGTCAACTCTATTCAGGACGGGTCATAAACTAAAAAAAGGCGCTAACAACAGCGCCTTTTTAATCTCTCTTACTTACTTTTTCTCTGACTTTTTCTCGGCATCAGGATTGACGTGGTGCGTGTCAGGCATCGGGTTTGCATCATCATGATGGTCGTCGCGCTGATCTTTCTTCTGGTCGTCTTTATCAGGGGACATAGTACCTCCTACTCCTTGGTGGTTGTCGAGATAGTGGCTGGAATAAGGCCTCACTCACTATAGCTGCTGCAGGGGTTCTTGCCATGGTGCGCTATCCGCCTAATACCATCACTACTTACTTACGCTTAATCAAAAACCATTTATAACAGTCACTTAAAAAAAGAAGCAGGAGCAATCTCCTATTGATCGTCTGTTTAAATAGCCTTTATTAATTCTCGCTATTCCAGGTTACTGATGCGCCCGCACTATTTGCTCTATCCTTCGCCTTTGGTCTACGTTGAAAGCTCGACATTCGGCAGCTAGCCGCCTGAGGAGACAGGCAGCCCTGCCAGCTAATCGAAGCGATTCGTGCACACAAAGGAGTGACCGCACATGAGCGACCAACAGCAGCCCCCGCAGCACCAGAACAAACAGCCCGGCGATGAGTACGCCATGCGCCCGGAGCCGGAGTACATTCGCCAGAGCTATCGCGGCGCTGAAAAACTGCTCGATAAAGTGGCTATTATTACTGGCGGCGACAGCGGCATTGGCCGCGCCGTGGCCGTGCACTACGCCCGTGAAGGGGCAGACAGTGTGATTGTGCATCTCAAAGAGACCAAAGATGCCGAGGAAACCAAGCGGTTAGTGGAAGCAGAAGGCCGCCGCTGCTTGGTGTTGAAAGGCGATGTGGCCGCCCCGGCATTTTGTCGCGAGATTGTTAAGCGCACCCTGGATCACTTCGGCAAGATCAACATCGTGATCAATAACGCCGCTGAGCAGTACGACTGGGACGATATTACCGAGATCCCCGACGAGCAGTTAATGCGTACCTTCCAAACCAATATCTTCAGCCACTTCTACTTAACCAAAGCGGCGCTGCCCCACTTGAGCGAGGGCGATACGATTATTGCCACCTCCTCCATCAACGCGTTCAAGGGCAACGACACGCTGATTGATTACACCGCCACCAAAGGTGCTATTCAGGGCTTGGTACGTTCGTTGGCGATGTCGCTGATGGATCGCGGGATTCGCGTCAACGCCGTGGCCCCAGGCCCCATCTGGACGCCGCTGATTCCAGCAAGCTTCGAGGAAGATAAAGTAGCGGAATTTGGCAACCAAGTGCCCATGAAGCGCCCCGGCCAGCCTAGCGAAATCGGACCGGCGTATGTCTACTTGGCCAGCGAGGAATCGTCTTACATGAGCGGCCAAACCATGCACTTGAACGGCGGTGTGATTCTCAATACCTGAGCAGTCTTCTGGGGCGGCTGTGCCGCCCTACCCATCACACTCTCTCCCTGCTTACACTACTGCTTGTTACGCACCTTTATAAATACAGTAGCCAAGGCTGTAGGCCATCCATTAGCCGCGCTTGATCTCGCTGATACTGGCATCCTGAGAGCGTATATTTGACTCAGCAATACGAGAGTTGGCGGCGTTTTCTTTGTCTTCTTGCTTGTGGCGATGCGCTTGTTCCTTCTCAGCCATTGCTAAAATACGATCTGCAGCGCCTGGGCTGATGCGCTCGTATTTCTCCATTTCAGCAGAAGGTGGCAAGGGTCCTGAGTAGGTCAATTGTTGAGCAATAATACTTTGAGTGTTAGAAGAAGCTGGTGATTGCTGCGATGAATCACGAGTGTGAGAGCTTGGGGAATCGGTCATATTGCTCCATCGCTTTTTGCATATCTTTTCCAACCTTTAGAAAATCGCTTCTCAATGCCTCTGCATCACTCTCATGCCCTACAAATTCAACAGGTTTGAGCGCCTGCCTCTTTTGCGGAAAAATAGTAGTGACACTTGCAATGTGTACAACACTTTTGAGACTCATGGCGACATCTCCTGGTTAGTTTCTTTTACCATAGCGCATACTGTCTCTAGTGAGGTAGTAGATAGCGTGCATGGTGTCAGTTTTTCCCACTACCCCGCCAAATTTTTCACCAACACCTTAGATTTACGGGCGTGGTTATAGGTTTCGCGTTTTAAAGGCGGCAGGTCTTCAAGGCTTGCGGCGCGGAAGCCGCGCTCTACAAACCAGTGGGCGGTGTGGGTGGTGAGTACAAACATTTCGGAAAGCCCGCGCTGGCGCGCTCGGCGCTCTTGGGCTTCCACTAGCCGCTCGCCGCGTTCGCCACCCCGGTAGTTGCCGTGAACGGCGACGCAGGCTAGCTCACCTACGGTGGTCTCAGGGAAGACGTGTAGCGCTGCGCAGCCAATTACCATGCCGTCCCGCTCAATCACCATGTAATCATCAATTTCGTGCTCTAACCGCTCGCGGGAGCGTGCTACCAGCATACCGCGCCGCTCTAGCGGCTCTAGCAGCTCTAGCAGGCCTGCCACATCGTTCAGCGTGGCGGGGCGCAGCTGTTCGTAGCGGTGCTGGGTAATCATGGTGCCCACGCCGTCACGGGTGAATAGCTCGCCCAGCAGCGCGTCGTGATTGCGCCACGAGAGCAAGTGAGTGCGTGCTACACCCTCACGGGCGGCGGTGCAGGCAGCACTCAAGTGTCGCGCCAATTCGCTACCCGGCGCGGCTTGCTGCAGGCGCGGCTCTGCCTCAAAAGGGGAAAGCTGGCGCAAGAGCGCGCCCTGCTCGTCCTCCAACCCTTCCGACTCGCCCAGTAGAATCAGTTTATCGGCCTTTAGAGCCACGGCGGCGTGCTGGGCCACTTCCGAGGCGTCTAAATCGAACACTTCACCCGTGCTGGAGAAGCCCAGCGGCGGCAGCAGCACTAGCGAGCCTTTTTCCAGCAGACCTTCAATAGCGCTGGCACGCACCCGGCGCACTTCGCCGCTATGGTCAAAATCCACTCCTTCGCGCACACCAAGCGGCTTGGCGGTGACCAAGTTGCCGGAAATCACGCTGAGTTCTACGCCGTGTAGCGGCGTGCTGGGCAGGCCAAGGGAAAGCCGGGCTTCCAGCCATAGCCGCTGGTGCGCCGCTACCTGCTCAACGTGGGCCATCACCGCGCGATCGGCCACCCAGCGGCCATCCACCCGGGTGGGTTCTACGCCAGCGGCAGTCAGTGCCTCATGTACCTGAGGGCGAATGCCGAACACCACTACCAAGCGCACACCTAAGGTGTGCAGCAGCGCTAAATCCTGGATGAGCTGCTCCCCTCGGCCAGACGCCATGGCTTCGCCCTCAATCAAGATGACAAAGGTTCGCCCCCGGTGCGCATTAATGTATGGGGAGGCGTTACGAAACCAATCTACAAAGGGGAAACGAGTGTCCAAGGGCCGCTCTCCGGCAGCAGGTGAATGAAGGTAACGCTGTTTACTTTAACAGAGCACAAAAAACAGCGGCACCTTCTATTGCAAAGATCTTATTCAAAGATCGTGTGCTAAGAAGGTGCCGCTGTAGGCTTGGCGGTTCAGCCGAGCTGTGGCGTGCGGTGCGGAGTTAGCTCCGTCTGTTAACCAAACATGCCTTTAAACATAAAGAAGAACAGAATCGCCAAACCAGCACCAGCAGGCAGCGTAATCAGCCACGACATGGCAATGGTGCCAATCACACGCAGGTTAAGCGCCGCCATACCACGGGCCAAGCCTACGCCCAGCACCGCGCCCACTAGGGTGTGAGTGGTCGAGATGGGCAGACCAGTACCCGATGCCAGCACTACAGTGGTAGCCGCCGCCAGGGTGGCCGCAAAACCACGGCTTGGCGTCAGCTCAGTAATGCCGGTACCGACCGTCGCGATGACTTTATGGCCATAGGTAACCAAGCCAACGACGATACCGCCGCCACCTAGTACCAGCACCCACCAGGGCACAAGGGCCGAGCCCTCAATTTCGCCGCCGGTTTGCACCACGCTGATCACCGCTGCCAGCGGGCCAACCGCATTGGCAACATCATTAGAGCCGTGGGCAAAGGCCATGGCACAGGCGGTGAAGATCATTAGTACGCCGAACACTCGCTCCACGTTGGCGTAACCAAAATGGTCGTTAGCGGTCTTTTCGAATTTGATGCGGCGCTGCATCAGCATGCCAATACCCATAATGACCAAGCCGAGCAGGATGGAGAGCAGCAGGCTTTGGTTAAAGGTCAGGTCGAGCCCCACGTGGGAGAGCCCTTTGGTCAGCGTGACCATGGCAACAATAAAGCCCACCAAAAATACATAGCCCGGCACGTAGCGCTTGGCGGCGGTAAACGGGTTATCGTTTTCAAAAATCAGGTGGTGGACCGATTTGAACAGCACAAAGCCGATGGTACCGGCCAGCAGCGGGGAAACGACCCAGCTTGCCGCAATCTTGGTAACCGCTCCCCAATCCACGGTAGAAGCCCCCAGGCCTGCCACCGCGAAGCCCACAATCGCGCCCACAATGGAGTGCGTGGTGGAAACGGGCCAGCCTTTCATGGAGGCCACTAGCAGCCAGGTTCCCGCTGCCAGCAGCGCCGCTAACATACCGTACACCAGCAGTTGCGGGTCTTCCTGCAGCAACTCCGGGTCGATGATGCCTTTACGAATGGTGTTGGTAACTTCGCCACCGGCCAGCCATGCGCCTAAAAACTCAAAGACAACGGCAATAAGGATCGCCTGCTTGATGGTAATCGCTTTCGACCCCACCGAGGTTCCCATGGCGTTAGCGACATCGTTTGCGCCAACGCCCCATGCCATAAAGAAACCAAATAAACAGGCCAGAATGATAAAAATGTCACCGTGCTGGGCAATAATCTGCATGAGTATCCCTTAGCGTGCGGTCAAAATCTGCAGGCGACTGCCCACGCGTTCAGCGCGATCAGAGACTTCGCCAACCCACTCGATGATCTTGTAGAGGAAGATCACATCCACCGGCGGCAGCTGGCTCTCAAGCTCAAACAGCTGACGACGAATCGCCACCTGCTGGCTGTCGGCCTGGTGCTCAAGGGTGTGTAGTTCGCGGATCATGTTTTGCATGACATCGGAAACGTTGCGACCAAAACCGGATTCCAGCAGGTCTTTCAATTCTTCAAGCGCTTGGCGGGCTTGGGCCACACAGGCCACACTGGTGCGCATGTAGTCGCGCATCGGTTCGGCCAGCTCATTGGGTACGCGCATTTTACGGCCCAGCATAATGCCGGTAATGTCGCGCACTTTGTTGGCAATCTTGTCCTGAACACTGATCAAATCGAGCAGGTCAGAACGCGATACCGGCAGGAACATGGTGTTAGGCAGGTTCAGCCGCAGTTCTGTTTTCAGGGTGTCGGCGTCGTGCTCTAAGCGCGTGACGTTCTCGCGCAGCTCAGCCGCCGTGTCCCAATCACCGACAAGTGTTGCCTCGAAGAACGGCAACAGTTGGTCGGCACATTCATTGGCCTTGACGATGTGGGCCAGCAGCGGCTGGAATGGCGAGCGGCCAAACATCGCGGAAAAAGGGTTGGAGGTTACCATATAGCCTTTAGCCTGTTTTCGGGGAGCCTGGAAATGGCGGGCGCCAGTATAAAGAGTGCGTCCGCCGCCGTCATGAAAAGTTCATAATGTCATCAAAAATTAACCAAAATGTCACAATAGTGAGGTGGCGATTGTCATGAAAAACTCAACCAGTATGCCAGCACCGACCGAGGTAGAGCTAAAACTGGCGCTGCCGCCCACCCAGATCGACGCGCTGTTACACCATCCGGTGCTCGCCAGCACTCCCCCCGTTCAGCAGCAGCTGGCCAACACCTACTTCGATACCCCGGCGGGAGATTTAGCCGCCGCACGAATAGCGGTGCGCCTGCGCCAGCTGGATAGCCAAGTATTGCAGACGGTAAAAACCGCAGGCCAAGGGGGTGGCGGGCTCTCCAGCCGACAGGAGTGGGAGTGGCAAGTTCCTGACCCCAGCTTAGATCAATCCGCCCTGGCCGCCCTGCCGCCCTTTCAAAACGCGTTAGCAGACAAAATTGCGGCACTGCGCCCGACGCTAAGCACAGACTTCCCCCGCCGCAGTTGGCAGCTTGCCTGGCAAGGCAGCAAGATTGAGCTGGTGCTGGATGAGGGCGAGATCGTTTGTGGCAAGGCTCGCGCGCCGATTTGCGAAGTGGAGCTAGAGTTAAAAGCAGGCGACCCTGAGGCGCTATGGTCGCTGGCGGCCGAGCTGGCCAGCCAAGTACCACTGCGCCCCTCCGACAGCAGTAAGGCATCGCGGGGCAATGCGCTGGGCCGCCAGCAGTGGCCGCTGCCTGATGCCCAGCACCCGGCCGAGTGGCTACACCGCGCGACAGTCGCACTCGACGCCTATCACGATAGCGGTGACGCGACGCACTTAATCGCCGCGCAGCAGGCATTGGCAACGCTTGCCCAGCACCCGCAGCTGGATAGCGCCGCACGGGCAGATGCTGAGATGCTGCCTAAGGCATTAGATAGCGCGGGCATGCCCACCAACGCCTACGGCGCGGCTGCGTTAAATTTGGCACGTCGCTTCGCTTATGAAACCGCGCTACGCTAAACACGTTTCAACCACTCATTAAGCCCACCTCAGGATGACGCGATGAGCTTTCCCCTTACTCCCGGCGCCGAAGGATTCCGCGCCCGGCTGTTCCATATTATTTTTGAATCCGATACGTCGGGGGCAAAGGCGTTTGATATTGCGCTAATCGTCGCCATTCTGCTCAGCGTTGCGGTGATTTTGCTCGGTAGCGTTGAGATTTATGCCGAGCGTTATGGGCATATTTTCTTCTACATCGAATGGGCCTTTACACTGCTGTTTAGCCTGGAACTGCTGGTACGGCTTTACTGCCTTGAACGCCCCACGGTGTATTTAAAAAGCTTTTACGGCGTGGTGGATGTGATTGCAATTATCCCCACTTGGCTAGTGCTGCTGGTGCCTGGCGCGCATGCGCTGGTGATGGTGCGGATTTTGCGGGTGTTACGCATCTTCCGCATTTTGCGACTGATGGAGTTTGTGGGGGAAGGCAGGCTGCTGCTGGATGCGCTTAAACGTAGCCTGCGCCAGATTTTGCTATTTTTCAGTAGCATTCTCATGGTAGTCACGCTGTTTGCCGCGCTGATGTACACTATTGAGTCCCCTGAGTCGGGCTTTACCAGCATCCCCATGTCGATATATTGGGCCATCGTGAGCATTACCACCGTCGGGTATGGGGATATTGTGCCCGCCACTTCGCTGGGCAAAGCCATCACAGTGATTCTGATGCTGATTGGCTACTCGATTATTGCCGTGCCCACCGGGGTGTTTTCTGCCCAAGTGATCCGCTCGATTCGTGAAGACCGCTACTCAGAAGAAGCCTGCCCTGGCTGCGGCCACGACCGCCACGAAAAGCGTGCCCGCTACTGCCTACGCTGCGGCACCTGGCTGGATGAAAATAGCGAAGACCCACGCAAGAAAGCGCAGAAGAAAGAGGAAGACAATGGCGATGAGGCTCCTAGCGAGTCGTAGCGGTTGTCACCGCCACTATCTACCAGTGCTCAAACAGGCACTCAAAACACGGGGGCGCTAGGCGCCCCCGTCGTTTCTAGCCTTTCCGGCATCAGTCTTGAAATGGCGTGATGTCTCCGCGCCCTTCCCGCACAATTTTCGGCGGCAGCTCACGCAGGTCAATCACGCTGGTTGGGTCAAGATGGCAGGCGCCGCCATCAATAATCAGATCCAGATGGGCACCAAAGCGGTCACGGATCTCTTCCGGGTCGCTCATCGGCAGCGCTTCGCCTACCGGAATCAGCGTAACGCTCATTAGCGGCTCACCCAGCGCCTCTAGCAGCGCGTGGGTAATGCGGTGATCGGGCACCCGGACACCAATTGAGCGGCGCTTAGGGTGCAGCAGCAAGCGCGGCACTTCGGTAGTGGCATCCAAAATGTAGGTGTAGGGGCCGGGCGTGTGAGCCTTCAGCAGCCTGAACACGGCGTTATCCACTTTAGCGTAAGTGCCAATTTCGGAAAGGTCCGAGCACACCAGGGTAAAGTTGTGCTTGTCATCCAGCGAGCGCAGCCATTTGATCTTCTCAATGGCCTTTTTTTCGCCTAAATGGCAGCCCAGCGCGTAGCCTGAGTCCGTTGGGTAAGCGACTACTCCACCCTTACGAATAATCTCGGTGGCTTGGTCAATCAGCCGCTTTTGCGGGTTTTCCGGATGAATCTGAAAATATTGGCTCATCGCTTACTCCTGCCTGTAGGCATCTATTAGCTAAGGTTTTTAGCGATATCACTTTTAGCTTAGCTGATTCAGCGGCTTAGCACCCAGCATACCGCTCGGGGCATCGCGCAGGTGGGCTAAACGGGGGTGCTGCCAAATAGGCGGCGCGGCGGTACGGGGCACCGGGCTCATGCTGCCAGGCGCTGCATGGCTGCCGGGAAAGTGGAAATCACTGCCCAGCGAAGCGTATAGCTCCCGCTCTACCAACTGGCGCGCTAAATCGCGGGTGGCGTCTGGGTTTTGCTGGCCGCTAACAAGCTCTACGCCCTGCCCGCCTGCGGCCATAAAGGTATCCATCAACAGGCCGCGCTTGCGCCGGGTAAGCCCGTAGCGCAGTGGGTGGGCCAGCACGGCCACACCGCCAGAGGCCACGACCCAGCCCACTGCTTCGCTGATTTCCGGCCAATGGGCTTTAACATCGCCTTTTTTGCCGCTGCCCAGGTAGCGCTTAAACGCGCCAGCCCAATCGGCCACCACACCTTCTGCTACCAACGCTCGGGCAAAATCAGGCCGCCCCAGAGGGCGGTCGCTGCCTGCCTGGGCGCGGGCTTTTTCCAGCGCGTTGGGTAAGCCCATTTTTTCTAAACGCTCGGCGATCACTTCAGCGCGCTTGATACGCGCTTCCCGCTGCTGCTCAAGCCCCTCTATCATCGGCCCCTGCAGCCCGCCGGGCATTAGCGCTACCACGTGAATATTAATCCCCTGCCAGCGGGTGGATAACTCACATCCCGGCACCAGGCAAAGCCCTGCCTTCTGGGCGGCGTGGCTCGCTTCTTCCACGCCATCCATGGTGTCGTGGTCGGTGAGCGCCATGTGAGTAAGCCCACGCCCAGCGCATAGGGTTACCAGATCCGTCGGGGAAAGCGCCCCATCAGAAGCGGTTGAGTGCATGTGCAGGTCAACCGAGTAGCGCTGGTCGGCATCGAACACGGCGGGAAGTTTTGAGGCAAGCGCATTAGGAAGTAGTGGCATTAGCATGACGCCGTGTGGCGAGTTTGTCAGAATAGGCGTGTAGAACACGAATAGGCTCGCCATGGTGCGCGCTAACCGGGGTGCGGTCAATGTTATGGCCGATACGTTACCCCTGCCTTCAAGGAGTTATCCCCATGCTTTACGCCATTATCAGTGAAGATGTTGCCAACAGCTTAGAGCGCCGCTTAGCAGCCCGCCCCGACCACTTAGCGCGGCTTGAAGCACTGCGCGATGACGGTCGCCTTGTACTGGCTGGCCCACACCCGGCGATTGATTCTAATGACCCCGGCGAAGCGGGCTTCAGTGGCAGCTTGGTCGTGGCGGAATTCGATAGTTTAGAGGACGCGCAAGCCTGGGCAGATGCCGATCCATACATCATCGCTGGGGTCTATGCCAAGGTAATTGTTAAGCCGTTCAAAAAAGTTTTGCCTTGACCAATAGGGGCGAGTGTGGAGGGTCCGCCCGCTTTTTCACAGAGCCTGTGGAAAACTCTGTGAAAACTCGGCGGACGCTTTTCTATAAGCCAGAGATAGCGCCCCGATTAACAAATTGATCATTTTTTAACCAATTATCGCCACCACGGATGCCCGCGTGACTCAACGCCCTGCTCAATCCCCTAGTGCTCTACCCCCACTTGAGGCGTTAACCGCCCCACAGCTGACGTGGAACGACACTTCTCCCCATTCAGACGCCTTCGACGACGTCTATTTTTCCCGTGAGGATGGGCGTGCAGAAACCGAGCACGTTTTTTTAGGGGCCAACCAGCTTCCCGAGCGCTTTGCAGCGTGGCAGGAAGCGCGGGCCTTTGTGATTGGCGAGACAGGCTTTGGCACCGGGCTAAATATGCTCTGCGCCTGGGCCTGCTTTGAGCAGCACGCCCCAAAAGGCGCACGGCTGCATCTGTTATCCACAGAAAAATTTCCCCTCGACCGGGAAGCGCTTACCCGCGCCCTAAGCGCGTGGCCGTCGCTTGCCGGTTATTCACAGGTATTGTGCGCGCTATGGCCGGAAGCGGTAAGCGGCATCCACCGTTTGCACCTAAGCGAGCGCGTCACCCTCGACCTGCACTTTGGCGACACCACCGAACGGCTGAACCTGCTGGAGGGCCAAGTCGATGCCTGGTTTTTAGATGGCTTTGCCCCCTCTAAAAACCCGGATATGTGGCAGCCGGAACTGTTTGAAGCCATGGCGGCCCGTTCCCGCCCTGGCGCCACCTTTGCCACCTTTACCTGTGCGGGCATCGTCAAGCGCGGGCTGAAAGCGGCGGGGTTTCACTGGAAAAAAGTGCCGGGGTTTGGACGTAAACGAGAGATGCTAGCGGGCGGTATAGAAGCACCGCCCACAGATACGCGGCGCAACGCGGCGCCCTGGTTCACGCCCCCTGCCCACCGCGATGCAAAGCACGTGATTGTAATTGGCGCGGGCATGGCGGGCAGCAGCGTAGCGGCAGCGCTGGCTAAGCGCGGCAAGCAAGTCACGGTGATTGAGCGTGACGCCCCTGGCGCGGGCGGCTCCGGCAATCGTCAAGGGGCGCTCTATGTGAAGCTGGCGGTGGAAACCAATCATCAAAGCCGCTTCTATTTAGCGGGGCTGCTGTATAGCCAGCGCTGGTTTGGCCAACTGGCAACGGCTCACCCCCAAGAGCCTCCGCTCTGGCAGCCTTGTGGCGTGTTACAGCTCGCTCTAAGCGATAAAGAGGCGAACCGCCAGCAGCGTTTTCTGGCCAATCATCCGCTGCCGGAATCGGTCGTGTCTGCACAGAGTGATGCGCTGAGCAGCCTAGCTGGCGTGCCGGTCTCTGCGGCCCACGGGCTATTTTATCCCCAGGCGGGTTGGGTTCAGCCCAAAAAACTCTGCGAACAGTTGCTGCAGCACGCCAATATCACTCTTCAACAGGGCGACGCCACCGAGCTAAAGCAAGCCCAGCAAGCCTCCCAAACGGCGCAGTGGCAGGTCACGCTGACCAGCGGTGAAACGCTGCAGGCTGATCATGTGGTCGTGGCTACGGCATCCCTGGCTAACCAGTTTGCGCAAACCGCCGAGCTGCCGTTGCAGCAGGTGCGCGGCCAGGTCAGCGAGCTAACGC
This sequence comes from Halomonas sp. 707B3, assembly GCF_024158645.1. Taxonomy (NCBI): domain Bacteria; kingdom Pseudomonadati; phylum Pseudomonadota; class Gammaproteobacteria; order Oceanospirillales; family Halomonadaceae; genus Halomonas; species Halomonas sp. 707B3. The sequence goes on along the minus strand of NZ_JAMZBE010000101.1, from coordinate 901 downwards.
TGCCAGCAGGTACGAAGGTGCCCACTAAAGTGGTATGTGCGGGAGGCTATGTATCACCACCGATGGATAACGTACTGACCTTTGGCGCCAGCTTTGTGCCCAATAACGCCACAACGCAAGTGGTCGAGGAAGAGCACCAGCGCAATATTGATGAGCTACGCCAAGCGCTGCCAGAGTGGGTGGCTGCGTTTGAAGCATCCGGCGTTTCGTTAAGCCCAGAGGCACTGGAAGGCCGGGCAGCGGTGCGAGCCGCCAGCCCCGATAAAACCCCTTACGCTGGTCCAGTGCCCAACGCGACGGCATGGCAGCGGGATTACGCAGTGCTGCGTAAAGATGCTTCTAAAGTGCTTACTATTACCGGCGAGCACTACCCCGGGCTGTGGATCTCCACCGCCCACGGCTCACGAGGGCTTGCCAGCGCGCCGCTGTGTGCGGAGGTTATCGCATCGCGCATTTGCGATGAGCCGCTACCGCTTGAGCAGCCGCTTATTGATCATCTGCACCCAGGGCGGCGGGTGATTAGCGCGCTGGTACGGGCTCAGTAGTCGCCCTCTTCTTCGTCATCCGCCAACTCTCGCCCAAAGGAGCGCCATTGGGCGAGGGTCATCACTTCGGTCATCTCAAGCTCTAGATCATGAGCAATGATCAGCTCGTGACGATCCAACTGCTGTCTGAGCTCGGCCACCCAGCCGCTCATGCCTTCGCCGGTGTCGGTGGTGTCGTAGCCTTGCCGGGTAACAAACGCTTCCAGCAGCGCGGTTAATGTTTCTGGCGGCAGCATCCGCGCGGGCACTTCGATAAATCGGCTCATTCACTTTGCTCCCAAGCGGCTAAACGCTCAATAAAGGTGGCTTCGTCGATCACTTCAACCCCCAACTGCTCGGCTTTGGTGAGCTTACTG
>NZ_JAMZBE010000100.1:0-12378 GCF_024158645.1 Halomonas sp. 707B3 | reverse complement strand
GTCCCGTTCTCGCTGGTGCGTGACCTTGTTGACGATGTGATCACTGTTAACACCGATGAGATGTGTGCCGCGGTGAAAGATATTTTTGAAGATACCCGCGCCGTCGCTGAAACTTCCGGCGCGCTCTCGTTAGCGGGCCTTAAAAAGTACGTGCAGCAAACCGGTGCAGAAGGCGAGACGCTGCTGTGTATTAACTCTGGCGCCAACACCAACTTCGACCGCTTGCAGCATATTGCCGAGCGCACCGAGTTGGGTGAGCAGCGCGAAGCCATTCTGGCCGTCACCATTGCAGAAAAACCCGGCAGCTTTAAGAAATTCTGCCGCACGCTGGGCAAGCGTATGGTCACCGAATTTAGCTACCGCTACGCCGATGATAGCGAAGCGCATATCTTTGTGGGTGTGCAGGTCAAGCCAGGTGGGGAAGATCGCCAAGCAGTAATTGATAAACTGCGTGAGGGCGGTTATCAGGTAGAAGACTTAACCGATAACGAGTTGGCGAAACTGCATATTCGTCACTTAAGCGGTGGCCGCCCCAGCGAACGTTTTGAAGAGGAGCTTTATCGCTTCGAGTTTCCTGAACGTCCTGGCGCATTGATGAACTTCTTAACTCAGCTGCCACACGACTGGAACATTTCGCTGTTTCACTATCGTAACCACGGGGCTGCCTATGGCCGCGTTCTGGTGGGCATGCAGGTGCCCAGTGAAGATCGTACCCATGTTGCGGAGTATTTAGACGCGATTGGCTACCGCTACTGGCAAGAGAGTGATAACCCCGCTTACCGGCTCTTTATGGCGTAACACTATGTAAGTGCTTACTAACGGTGCATGCCAGAGCTGCTAGGTAGAGAGGTGTTGTTGAAACGTTTAATTAAGGGGTTAAAATAGTGCTATTAGCAGTTGTCATTGAGCCCCTTATGGCCCTATAGTCGTGAGCGAAATTAGTGAAGTGGGTCATCTTCTCAAAATGAAAAACTTGGTGACGCACTAAGGGCATTTGGCAACTGTTAAACACGTTGGAGAAGAGGCATGCGGCGTAGAAAGCCTGATATGGTGATGGCGTTAACAGTGGTGTTTTTACTCGGCGTATTAGCCACTGGATATGCGCAAGCGCTGTCAGGGAGTTAACCAACGGTTAACAACAGCGCTAACGGTATCGACGCTGCACCTGCTGGGTGAATCAATAAAACGGGCTGATCGCTATGATCAGCCCGTTTTTGTTGGTCCTTCATTGGTTGGCCGTACAACAGCAGTATCGCTGACTACCGCGTTGAGCGGGATATCCCAGGGTTCGATTGGCAGGGCATCCACCTGTTGGCAGGCATGGGCCACGCCAATCAGCGAGGGCGCAGGCCCAGGGCGACGCATAAAGGCCAAGCTGCGGTCATAGAAGCCGCCCCCCATGCCCATCCGGTTAGCGTATTGATCAAACCCTACCAGCGGCACAATCAGCGTATCCAGCGCCCAGGCAGGCAGCCGATTGTGCCGGTGAGCAGCAAAGCGCGGGCAAGGTTCAGCAATGCCAAAGCGGTTTTTGACCATGGGCGTGGTATCGCGATAGGCAACAAACCAAAGGCTATTGGCGCTAAAGGGGCGCAGCACAGGCAAATAGATAGCAATACGACGCTGGCGCAGCCAGGGGATTAACGGTGTAGGGTCAATTTCACTATTCACCGGCAGGTAAAGGCTGATCCGTTTGGCACGACGAATTTCTGGAAGCTGTTTTAGGCGTTGGCACAGGGCCAGAGCCGCCTGCTTTTGCTGTTCGGCGGTGAGAGTGCGGCGTCGGCGTTTTAATTCTCGACGTAGTGCAGGCTTATCGCTAGGCGTGGTGTGGGTCATAAGGCGGTAGGCCATTAAAAGAGTGTTCCCCAGAATGCCGCTGTCGTTCTGGCCCTGAACCTACTGGTTCAGGTGGGTGGCCGCAGCCAAACCGTCAGGCTTTCCGACGCACGGACATGCACACGGGTCTGGCTAGCATTTGGCCCCCTGGGTACTGCGCATAGGCTCGAGGGACTATAACGACTGGCGTACACCCCAGAGAACACCGCTATCCTAACAGAGCCGCCGCTAATGCCAAAGTATCGGTTGAAGATGTTCGCTGGTTTAAGGCTTTTTGCACGGCCGGGTGCCTGCCAGTGCTCGCTCAAGCCGATCATTTAAACGGCTGAGACTGGCTTCCCCCGCGCGGTGCTCATCCAGCGCTTCCAGCAGTTCGTGGGTAATATTCAGCGCCGCCATAATCGCGATGCGCTCGCTGCCCAGCACGCTGCTTTGGGCATGAATACCGTGCATGGCGCGGTCCAAATAGCGAGCAGCGCGTTCAAGCTGGACTTCTTCGCCCGTGTCGCAGGCAATCATATAACTGCGACCCAGTAGGGTGATCTCTTTCGTTGGCCGCTTTGCGTTACTCATCAATGGCTCCAGCACGGGCCAGCAAGGGGCCCGATGCGTTAACATCACTACATAGGAAGGATAGACGGGGTTCACTATAAGAGAGCCGCTTGTGCGGGGTCAACGCGCAGGCTCGCCCGCCTATCCTCGTGGTTTTATCTTCACACTGTATAAAGCGAGCATGAATCATGTCATTGATTGACGAGCGCCAGGACTTTTCTGACGTAGCGGATGTATTTTTGTTGCACGGTAGCATGCAGTCTCCCGCGTTTTTGGATGGACGGCTGTGCGGCTTATTGGCACTGCGTGACGTGACCGCCGAAGCGTGGCTGGAAGAAGTGTGTCTCAGTTTGGGGGTAGAGCAACCCCGTGACCCGGCCAGTGCCGAGCGGCTGCTAGGCTGGCGTCGTCAAACCCTAGAAGCGCTGAGTGCCAGCGACCTGAACTACGCGCCATTACTTCCCGATGAGCTGTTCTCTTTGGCAGAACAGGCCCAAGGGCTGAAAGAGTGGACGCTTGGCTTTATGGAAGTGGTGGATGAAGTAGCCGATGACACCCTTCGGGAGCGTTGGTCGCAAACGCTGAAAGAAGCGATTGATGATCTGGAGGGCCTTGGCCAGATGGAGACCGACATCGACGATAGCACGGAAAACGAGAACGACCTGTTTGCTTTAACCGAGCATGCCCGAATGGCGGCCATGTTGCTGTACACCGAACAGCACCCCGGCAAGCCTCAGGTTGAGCAAACCGACGCCCCCGTTCATTAATTTCCGCCCATCACGTCTGCATAGGAGCCGTTATGCCAACGCTATTGCCTCGCCCCGCTGCTGTTCATCCAAAAGAGTATCGTCAGCGCCGGGAGGCGCTCATGGCGCAGCTGCCGAGCAATGCCGCGCTGCTGGTGCCAGGGGCGTCGCTAGTGACTCGCTCCCACGACAGCGAATACCCCTTCCGCCAGCAGAGCGACTTCTACTACTTAACCGGCATTCAAGAGCCTGATGCGCTGCTAGTTCTGTTGCCAGGCCGCGCAGAGGGACAAAGCGTGGTGTTCTGCCAAGACCGCGACCCCACCATGGAGTCCTGGACCGGACGAAGGCTGGGAGCGCAGGGCGTTGTCAGCGTGCATGGTATCGACCAAGCATTCGAGAACGCTGAGCGCGACGACCTGCTGGCAGAGCTGCTGGATGGCCGTGAGCTGCTCTATGCGCCGCTGGATAACCCCGACGCGGTTAGCATCGCTGAAGAGGCGCTTGCCCATGCCCAAGCGGGCATGCGCCGGGGCAAGCCCGCACTGAAAGGCTGGCTGGATAGCCGCCCCTTGATTCACGAGATGCGCCTAATCAAAAGCCCCGCTGAAATTGCTTTGCTGCGTCACGCAGCGGCCATTTCAGCCCAGGCCCACGTACGCGCTATGCACACCTGCCAAGCCGGGCTAAGTGAATACCAGCTTCAGGCCGAGCTGGAGCACACTTTTGTGTGGCAAGGCGCTAGCGGGCCTGCCTACAGCACGATTGTGGGCGGCGGCGCCAATGCCTGTGTGCTGCACTATATTGAGAACAGTGATGTGCTGGAGGAGGACACGCTGGTACTAATTGACGCCGGTGCAGAGTTTGATCTCTACGCAGGCGACATCACGCGTACTTTCCCGGTGAGCGGGCGCTTTAATAATGCTCAACGGGCGCTTTACCAAGTAGTGTTAGATGCCCAGGTGCGTGCGGTGGATGCCATTGCGCCTGGCGCTACGCTAGCGGATATCCATCAGGGCGTGGTGCATGACCTAACGGCCGGCCTGATTGAGCTGGGGCTTTTAGAGGGAGACGTTCAGGCGCGCATTGATGACGAAAGCTATCGGCGCTTTTACCTCCATTCCACTTCTCACTGGTTAGGGTTGGATGTACACGATGTGGGCACCTACCGCTTGGATGAAGCGACGCCTCGCCTGCTTGCCCCAGGCATGGTGCTTACCGTGGAACCTGGTCTCTATATCCCTGATGAAGACGGTATTCCCGCTGCCTATCGCGGTATCGGCATTCGTATTGAAGATAACGTTGTGGTCACCGATCAGGGGCATGACATTCTCACTGATGGCGTGCCGAAACAGGTAGACGAAATAGAGCAGTTAATGGTTAAAAAATAACCAGCAAAAACGGTCTGTTTTTTTGTTTATGTAAACTACGTTACGAAATTACGCTTAGCCAAGGTGCTTGTCGTGTAAGTGCGTTATATAAGCGCGTATGAAGAGGAGAAGCCAATGCATGGGGCAGAACAGGTAACGCCTGCACAGCAGCAGTCGCCCACCCATGACATCGTGATTGTGGGCGGTGGGCTGGTAGGTGCCAGCTTGGGCTGTGCATTGGCACCGCTGATTGAGCGCTATGGCTGGCGAGTCGCCATCATTGAGGCCAATGCGCTACCGCAGAGCGCCGAGGAAACGACGTGGCAGCCGAGCTTTGATGCCCGCGCCAGCGCCATTGCCGAGGGTTCTGCTCAGCGCTTTCGTCAGCTAGGCGTGTGGGAAGCGATGCAGGTCGAGGCCACACCGATACATCGTATTCATATCAGCGAGCGGGGCCGTTTGGGCGCGACGCGTCTTAATGCACAAGAGCTAGGCGTCGCTGCCTTGGGTCACGTGATACCCAACGCTTGGATGGGGCGCGTGTTGCATCAGAAGCTGCAGCAATTACCCATCGAGTGGCACTGCCCCGCCACGGTGGCACAGATGACTCCCACGGCCATCGGGCATCACTTGCAGCTTTCTGATGGCAGCGAGCTAACGGCCGCGCTGACCATTTTAGCTGATGGCGGGCGCTCGGGGCTGAAGGAGCAGCTAGGGATTGCTAGCCGCCGTCACTCCTATGAGCAAACGGCGATCATTGCCCATGTGGGCATTAGCCAGTCTCATCAAGGTATTGCTTACGAGCGCTTTACCTCCGAGGGGCCTATCGCGCTGCTGCCACTGCCGGGGCAGGCTATGGAGCTGGTCTGGACCCATGCCAGCGGTAGCGAGCAGGCACGATTATCGCTACCAGATCATGCTTTCTTGAGCCAGCTTCAGCAGGCGTTTGGCGACCGAGTCGGGCGCTTTACCCGCGTTGGCCAGCGGTTTAGCTATCCGCTTTCGCTGGTGACTGCAGAAGAACCCGTGCGCCCCGGCTTAGCCGTGCTGGGCAATGCGGCCCATGCGTTGCATCCGGTGGCTGGCCAGGGCTTCAATTTAGCGCTGCGCTCGGTGATGGATTTGGTTGAAGCGCTCTCCCAAGGTGCTCAGCAGCAGCGCTCCTTGGGAGATATGAACACGTTGCAGGCGTTTGAGCGCCGCCGCGCCCAAGACCGCGCCAATGTGATCCGCTTTAGTGACGGCTTAGTACGGCTGTTTGGTTACTCTTTGCCGCTGCTGCCCCACGCCCGTGGCGCTGGGTTGATCGGCCTTAATTTGATTGGCCCGCTGCGCCGTGGCTTGGCACGCCGCGCGATGGGCCTGGAGCGCTAACGCTCTTATCCAGCGCCCTCAATGACCCAAGCCAAGGAGTGTTATGACAACGCAATCACAAGCAGCTAAGCCGCCCGTCACGCGTTTCGATGCGGTAATTGTTGGCGCGGGTATGGTGGGCGCTGCGCTGGCCGGGCTACTGGCAGAAGCGGGAATGCAGGTGGCGCTGGTGGAAGCCAAGGCATCGCCGCTGCGCCTGGATGACGTCGCTGGCGAGATTCCCGCCCCCCGCGTTAGTGCGCTGACCCCGGTGTCCCAACGGCTGCTCACGCATTTGGGCGTATGGCCTGCCATGGCGGCGGCAAGGGTAACGCCTTACCGTTATATGCAGGTGTGGGATGCTGAGGGCAGTGGGCATATTCACTTCTCGGCGGACGAAGCGGGCACCGCCGTGCTAGGCCATATTGTAGAAAACGATGTCACGCAGGCCGCGCTGAATCAGCAAGTTGCCAAGCAGCCGACCCTGACACGCTTCGATGGCGTCAGCGTGTCGGCACTGCAAACCACGGCCAGCGGCCGCTGGCTGGTACTGGAGGACGGTAGGCAGCTACAAACGCCGCTGGTGATCGCTGCCGACGGCGCGCGCTCTGCCTTGCGAGCGCTAGTAGGCATCTCGGTGGCGGAGGAGTCCATGGAGCAAGAGGCGGTCGTCACCACGGTGCGCTGCGAACAGTCCCACGGCGCTACCGCTCGCCAAGCCTTTATCGGTGGTCGTCCGCTGGCTTTCTTACCGCTCACTGTCAATGGAGATGACCGCTTCTGTTCCATTGTGTGGTCCACAACGCCTGAGCATGCCAGTGAACTCACCGCTTACTCTGCTGAGGCACTGGGGCAGGCGCTTGGCGAGGCTTTCGACCATCGCCTGGGCGATGTCATGCCCGTAGATAGCGCTTATCGGTTTCCGCTGGTGCAGCGCCACGCCCAGCATTATGTGCAGCCTAACTTTGCTCTAGTAGGCGATGCCGCCCATAGCATTCATCCGCTGGCCGGGCAGGGCGTTAATTTGGGATTAATGGACGCGGCGGTATTAGCCGAAGAGGTGGTGGCGGCATGGCACCGGGGTGCCCCTTGGGGTAGCTTGGCCACGCTGAGTCGCTATGAGCGCCGTCGGCGCTTGGATAACACGGCCATGCTGGGCTTAATGAAGGGCTTTAAGGTGCTGTTTGGCAGCCATCAGCCGGTGTTTACGCTGGCGCGCAACTTGGGGATGAGTGGCATGAACCAGCTCGTGCCGCTTAAGCGTGTGGTGATGCGGCAGGCGACCGGAGAGCGGGGTCGCCTGCCAGCGTCGTGCCGCTAGCTAGCCGCGGCGGCGATCCACTACGTTCAGCGCTTTCAGCAGGTTAAGGGCTTCGCTGAGCTGGTAGTCGTCGCGCAGCCGCTGAGACATGGCGGCGCGTTCCGGGGGCATATCGTCTTGGCTGCTTAAGTGGCCGTCTAGATCTGCTTCGCGAATTTCACGACGCCCTTCCGCGACTTCCAGGCGGCCGCGCACCACCTCGACATCCGGCTCGATGCCTTGCGCCTGAATCGAGCGGCCATTCGGGGTGTAGTAAAGGGCGGTAGTGAGCTTCAAACCTTCGCCATTGCCCAACGGCATGATCTGCTGTACCGAGCCCTTACCAAAGCTTTCAGTGCCCATGATGACGCCCCGGCGCTGGTCTTGCAGAGCGCCTGCGACAATTTCAGCCGCTGATGCGCTGCCGCTGTTGATTAGCACCACGAGCGGTATGTCGCCCGCTGGCGTATCCGGAGAGGCAGAAAACGACATTTCAGTATCCGAGAGTCGCCCTTCGGTATACACAATCAGCCCTTCATCCAGGAAGAGATCCGTCACTCCGACCGCCGCCTGAAGAACGCCACCGGGGTTATTACGCAGATCCAGAATTAAACCTTCCAGCGGCTGATCGCGCATCATGCGCTCAATGGCTTGGCGCGCCTGCTCGGGGGTACGTGACTGAAACTGGCTGATACGCAGGTAGCCGTAGCCTGGCTCCAGCGTTTCATGTTTGACACTCTCACTGCGGATCACTTCGCGGGTGAGCGTGAACTCGCGGGGCGACTCTTCACCTGCGCGCAAAATAGTTAAACGCAGTGGCGTGCCGGGTTCGCCGCGCATTAAGTTGACGGCTTCCTGCAGCGACAGGCTGTCGGTGGGGGTGCCGTCGATGGCGACGATAATATCCTGAGACAGCAGGCCCGCCCGTGAAGCGGGCGTGTCATCAATGGGCGTGACGACCATCAGTTGGCCATTCTGGGTGCCTACTTCAATGCCGATACCGCCAAACTCGCCTTGGGTAGACTCTCGCAGGCTCTGATACTCCTCCTCGTCTAAATAGGCCGAGTGAGGGTCTAGCTCGCTGAGCATGCCGCGCATGGCATTGCGCAGTAAGGTGCGGTCATCCACTTCTTCTACATAGCCGCGTTTGATGCGCTCGAATACTTCCGCGAACGTTTGTATCTCTTCTAGTGGCAGGTCGTCGGCAACGCTGTTCGCCGGTTGGGCTGCCAAGGGTAGCGGGGCAGCCAGCAGCGCGAGCGGAAGCAGGGTAGCCAAGAAGCGCTTGGCAGGGGCCGATACCTCGGTAACAGATAGCGTCATGCGGACTCCGCTAGGCGAAAGGCAGCGCCAGCCGCGCTGCTCAGGTTGAGACGTTCATAATAAAGACATTACCACCAGCTTATCCCGTCAACGACGTGCAATCCAACGTTGCGGATTAATTGGTTCGCCACTGCGGCGCACCTCAAAGTAAAGCGAGGGGCTGGCTTGGCCGCCGCTACTGCCTACACGGCCAATTTCATCGCCACGGCTCACTTGCTGCCCCGGGCGGGCGCTGAACTGCTGCAAGTGGGCGTAGAGCGTCATGATCTGGTCACCGTGGTCGATGATCAGCAGGTTGCCAAAGCCACGCATCCAGTCAGCAAACACTACACGGCCTGTATGAACCGCTTTGACGGCACTGCCTGCTCCCGCTTGAATCACAATGCCGTTGTAGTGAACGCCGTCCCGTCGCTGAAAGCTGGCGGTAATGGCGCCCTGCACCGGCCAGGGCAAATCGCCTTGGGTGCGGGTAATGTTCGTAGTGGGGGTGGGTTCAGCCAAGCGCGCCAGTTCTGCTTGAATAGCTCTTAGCTGCTGCTCAGCCTGTTCGCGGCTTTGGTTAAGATCTGCCAAGCGGTCAGCTTCACTGCCGTAGCGGTCGTCTAGCGTCGTCACCACGCCTCGGCGCTCTTCGGTACGCTCGGCGAGCAGCGCGCTTTGGGTTTCCAGCTCGTCGGCTAGTGTATCCAGGCGAGTTTGGCGCTCGGAGAGCGCCAGTTCGGTATCCGCGAGCGCGGTATCCAGCCGTGCAATATCGTTCAAGCGCTGCTGGCGCGCCTGTGTTAGCCGGTTTAAGTAGGCCTGCATGCGGTCAAGTTCAGCGGGATCGCTTTGGTTGAGCAGCAGCTTCAGCTGGGGCGTTGGCCCCAGCCGGTAAAGCGCGGCAAGCTGCTGACCTAGCGAGTCGTACTGGGCTGCGTGTTCACCCTCTAAGCGTTCGCGGTGCTGGCGTAGCAGGGTGGTTTCATCAGCGAGCTGGCGTCGCTCGGCCTGTAGCTGGTCCAGCCGCTGGTGGGTCTGGGCCAGCTCTGTTTCCACTTCCCTTAGCTCTTGCTGGGCGCTGTTCCGCGCTTGGTCCGTGGCGCTTAGCCGCTCGGCCATGGCGTCAATTTCTTGGCCGAGGGCATCAAGCTGCTCTCTGGCAGCCTGTTCGTCCTGTTGTGCCATCGCCGTCGACGAATAGCCCAGCATTAGCAAGGCCGTCGTTAATAAGGCCGTTCGAGCTAGCCGTTGCCACATGGGCATTACTCGAAGCGCAGCAGCGGAGTTCCGGTCATCGCCTCAGGCTGTGGCTGATTCATCATGGTCAGCAGCGTGGGGGCAAGGTCGCACAGGCGGCCATCTTCGAGCTGGGCGGCGCGCTCACCAACGTACACTAGCGGCACCACAAAGGTGGTGTGGGCGGTTTGCGGTGCGCCGGTTTCCGGGTGAACCATCTGCTCGGCATTGCCGTGGTCGGCGGTGATCAGGCAGGCACCGCCCGCGCGCTCAATCGCTTCCACCACGCGGCCAACGCAAATATCGACGGTCTCAATCGCTTTCACGGCGGCGTCGAAATCCCCAGTGTGGCCTACCATGTCGCCATTGGCATAGTTGCACACCATGAGGTCGAAGCGGCCGCTATCAATGGCTTCTACGAGCTTGTCGGTAATCTCATAAGCGCTCATTTCCGGCTTTTCGTCGTAGGTTTTAACGTCACGGGGGGAGGGCACCAGGATGCGCTCTTCACCTTCGTACTCAGCTTCGTTACCGCCGGAGAAGAAGAACGTCACGTGGGGGTACTTCTCTGTTTCGGCAATCCGCAGTTGGGTGAGGCCGCGCTTAGCGACCACTTCGCCTAGGGTGTCGGTTAAGTCGGTGGGCGGAAACGCGGCTGGCGCGGCGATGTCCGCTGCGTAACGCGTCATCATGACCAAGCCATCACCGGCAAGCGTTGGGCGCGCACGGCGCTCAAAGCCGGTGAACTCTGCATCGGTGAAGGCGCGGGTCAGCTCACGAGCGCGGTCGGAGCGGAAGTTTAGGAATATCGCTGCGTCGCCATCTTGTAATGTGATGGCGTTACCGTTAACCGGCACGCTGGTCGCCGCCACAAATTCGTCGGTTTCACCGCGCTGGTAGGCGTCGCGTAGTCCGCTTTCCGCGCTGGTGGCGGTGTAATCGGCGTGGCCGTCGGTGAGCAGGCGGTAGGCTTGCTCAACGCGCTCCCAGCGGTTGTCGCGGTCCATGGCGAAGAAGCGGCCAATGATGGAAGCCACAAAACCGTTATCGGCACCGACCAGCTCGGAAAGGCGGGCGTTGGCGCGCTCGATAGACGCCAATGCGCTTTGCGGCGGCATATCCCGGCCATCTAGAAAGGCGTGCACGTAGATGCGCTGGGCACCGCGCCGCGCTGCCAGCTCGGCCATGGCGATAAAGTGATCTTCGTGGCTGTGAACGCCGCCTGGAGAGAGCAGGCCCAGCAGATGCACGGCACGGCCATTGGCGACTGCTGCGTCGATGGGCTTGGTGAGCACCTCGTTGGTATCCAGGTCGCCATCTTCAATGGCTTTGGTGATGCGCGTGAAGTCCTGGTAAACGATACGCCCGGCACCCAGGTTCATATGGCCGACTTCGGAGTTGCCCATCTGGCCGTCGGGTAGCCCCACATGACGGCCATCGGTATGCACGAAGGCGTGGGGGCGGTTAGCCCACAGTGCGTCCATCACAGGGGTGTTGGCTGCAGCGACAGCGTTGTGGGCGTTGTCGGGGTTGTGGCCGTAGCCGTCTAGGATAATCAGCGCAACGGGGCGCGGTGCAGATGTTGTCATTGAAAATTCCCTCGTTTGTGAGTCAGCCAAGCGACGTGAGGTGCAGTTTGAAACGCTGGTGAGGGCGGCTCAGCCAGTTTTCAGACAACACCTGATAATCGGGGTCGCGACAGGCGCGCGCTTGGGGCATCATAACGCAGGCAGCCGTCGGGCGTCATGGCCTGCGCGGTATGCCCTGTGACGTGTATACTTGTCGCGTTTCTGAGGGCGGTTAGGCCGCTTTTTTCTGCATAGACCAAGAGATTGTGTTCGCGATGATCGATCAGCTGTTCGAATTCGTAATGAACCACCCCCTCCTCGTGGGGGCATTTTTGCTGGTGCTCATAGCGTGGATTGTTTATGAAACGCGTAGTGCCGCCTCGAATGCGGTGTCCTCTACCCAGGCCACTCAGCTCATCAACCGCGAAGACGCGGTGGTGCTGGACATTCGTGAGAGCAAAGACTTCAAAGCCGGGCATATCGCAGGCGCTCGCAATATTCCCCAAAGCAGCCTTGATAGCCGCATGAACGAGCTGGATAAAGTGAAAGCCCAGCCAATCATTGTGGTTTGCAAGCATGGCCAGAGCTCTGGCGCTGCCCAGGTAAAGCTGGAAAAAGCGGGCTTTGAACGGGCGATGAAGCTGCGCGGCGGCATGATGCAGTGGCAGTCGGATGGCCTTCCGGTGGTTAAGAAGTAAACGAGAGCATAGGTAGCTGCGCAGCTGCGCATATTTTTATTGGATGAACAATTAGGAGTATCCCATGGCGGAAGATAACAACACCCCGCAGGCAGGCGCCGCAGAAGGCGAAAAGCCCCAGCTGAAATTCTCGTTACAGCGTATTTACGTGAAAGACATTTCCTTTGAAGCGCCGAACTCTCCTTCTGTGTTCAAGCAGGCGTTCAAGCCGAAGGTCAATCTGGACCTCAACACCACCAGCCAGAAAGTGGCCGATGACCAGTACGAAGTGGTCGTCAAAGTGACCGCGCAGGTCAACGACAGCGAAACCGGCACCACCTCGTTTTTGGCGGAAGTCGAGCAGGCGGGCCTGTTCCGTATTTCAGGCATTGAAGGTGCACAGCTTGAGCAAACGCTGGGTGCGTTCTGCCC
>NZ_JAMZBE010000099.1:0-12529 GCF_024158645.1 Halomonas sp. 707B3 | reverse complement strand
GGCAAGGGGCGAGCGCCCCGTGCGTCTGTTGGGGGTGGGCTACCGCTTGGCGGAAGAGACCGCTGCCCAGCAGCTCTCGCTGTTTTAATTAGCCTGTTAACCCTTGGGTGGATTGACGGGTTTCAGTGCTCGCGTTAAAACAGACGTATGATAGATAGCGCTTCTTCCCGTTAGCCTAACTGCGAGCCTGCCATGCCTGCCGATGCCACCCAACGCCCCCGCTTAGTGTTTGCCCATGCCAACGGCTTTCCCGGTTTGAGCTACCGCAGCCTGTTAGACCCGCTGGCAGATTCGTTTGATTTACACCCGCTAGATAGGCTAGGCCACCACCCGGATTACCCGGTGAATCACAACTGGGGCAACTTGGTAGAGGAGCTGCTTAGCTACCTCCCCGATACTGACGCGCCGTTGCTGGGCGTGGGGCATTCGCTGGGCGGCACGCTGATGGCCATGGCTGCGGATAAGCAGCCGGAGCGTTTTTGTGGCGTGATTATGCTAGACCCGCCGCTGATGCTGGGGCCAGATGCCTGGGCCATGAAAGCGGCCAAGCGTTTTGGGCTGATGGATCGCATTACGCCGGCGGGTAAAACCAAAGGGCGGCGCAGCGTGTGGCCCAGTCGGGAGGCGATGGCGAACTCGTTACGGCGGCGTGGTTTGTTTCGTGGCTTTACCCCTGAGGCGCTCAACGACTACATTGAAGCAGGCACGCGGCTTTTAGATGACGGTAGCGCCGAGCTGACCTTTGACCCGCGCATCGAGCTGGAGATTTTCCGCCACCTGCCGGATCACCTTTCCAACTTGCCGCAGCGCGTAGGCGTACCCATTCAACTGGTGGCGGGGCAGCAGTCGCACTTGATGACGCCTTCACGGCTCAAGCGCATCGCTCGTCGCGGGCTGCCGGTGAGTATGGTGCCCGGCACACACATGTTCCCGATGGAGCACCCGGAAGAGACGCGCACGGCGATACTGGCCGCGTGGCAGCAGTTTCAAACAGCGTAGCCTTAGAGGCGATGCAGCCATAGAGGCGATGAAGGAGACGATATGTACCTTTCCGTACAGCTGAGCTACTACCCGCTGGCCGATGATTTCAAGCCAGTAGTCAAAGAGGTGGTCAAACGTTTAGAGGCCACCGGGCTGGAAGTTCACCCCAACCGAATGAGCACCCAGGTATTTGGCGAGTTCGATGAGGTGATGGCGGCACTGAGCGAGGTGATGAAGTGGTCGTTCGAAACCCACGGCAAAGCCGTGTTTACGGCTAACTTTTTAGAAGGTGACCGGCGGCCTCGGTAAATAACGCCATCGCGCGTGTGATGTGCTTTATCGCGCTAAAAAAGGCTCAATAACGTGCCCAGCGTTTCCATCCCCCGTTCGCTGCGCTGGGTCCAGGGGTGGCCATAGCTTAAGCGAATGCAGTGGCGAAACTGTTGGGTCGCGGAGAAAATGGGGCCTGGCGCGAGGCTAACGCCATGGTCGAGCGCTGTGCGAAATAGCTGCAGCGAATCCACGTGTTCGGGAAACTCCACCCAAAGGAAATAACCGCCCGCAGGGCGCGTAATGCGCGTATGCGCTGGGAAGTAGCGATCTGCCGCCGCCAGCATACTGGTTTGTTGGGCTTCTAAGGCATGGCGCAGCTTGCGCAAATGGCGGTCGTAGCCTCCGTGTTGTAAGTAGTCAGCAATGGCGGCCTGGGCGGGTATAGAGGGGGAAATGGTGGTCATTAGTTTTAGCCGCGAGATCTCTTGGGCATAACGGCCGCCCGCTACCCAGCCCACCCGATAGCCGGGTGCCAAGCACTTCGAGAAAGAGCTGCAGTGAATCACCAAGCCCTCATCATCAAAGGCCTTAACGGGAGCGGGCGGCGTGCTGCCAAAATAGAGCTCGGCATACACGTCATCCTCTAGCATGGGCACTTGGTGCTGCTTTAATAACTGGTAAAGCACCTGTTTGCGCTCGTTGCTTAGGCTGGCGCCGATGGGGTTCTGCAGGTGGCTCATAAACCAGCAGGCTTTGATGGGCAGCGTCGCTAATCGCTCTGCCAGCACGTCTAGGTCAACCCCTTCCCGAGGGTGAACCGGAATTTCCACCGCGCGCAGTTTGAGCCGCTCCAACACTTGTAGGCTGGCATAAAAAGCAGGTGACTCAACCGCGACCAGATCCCCTGGCTGAGTCACGCACTGTAGGGCTAGATTGAGCGCCTCCATTGCGCCATTGGTAATCACCAGTTCGTCCATCGGCAACTGAATGCCACCCAGCATGTAGCGCAGAGCAATCTGCCGACACAGGTCGGTATGTCCGGTGGTCATATCGGCCACCACCTGTTGGGGCGAAAGCGCCCGCAAGCCACGTGTCATGCTGATACTCAAGCGAGAGAGTGGAAACAGCTCTGGGCTAGGGAAAGCCGAGCCAAAGGGCACCGTTTGATCATCCTGCAGTGAGTCCAGCACCGAGAACACCAGCTCGCTGACCTGCACTTCCGCTGGGTCGGCGGGTTGTAGCGTGACGCGGGGTTCGTTGATCAAGCGCCGTGCGTGTTCACGAACAAAGTAGCCCGAGCGCGCCCGAGCGCTGATAAGCCCCTGGTTTTCCAGTAAGTAGTACGCCTGAAACACTGTCGAGGGGCTAATGCCGTGATGGCGGCTCGCTTGGCGCACTGACGGAATGCGCTCGCCTGGGCCCAGTACGCCTTGGCGAATCAGCGTGGCTATTTCATCGGCAAACTGTTCATAGCGTTTCATGGCATAAACTCGCTGGTGCTTGGCGCGGGTGCTTAGTGGGATCAACAGAATCGATACTCTCAATCAAAAGCATATCAAAACTGATACGGCTTTTTTCTCTAAAACTGCATCTGTTTTAGTGGTTGGCTGGGAGAGCATAGTAGCGGTTCATTCGGTGACGCCCCTCGACCGTATAGATCGCCACTCCCTCTTTTCTGGATATCGGTATGACGCAACGCATTCCACTGCAAGACCTAACCAGCGATGCAGCCGTTGAACACCATTCGCCTCAGGCGAAAACTACGGGTCGCTCGCCATCCACGTCTGGGCATATCTATGTGCGAGAGATACAGGGCTTTTTTCAGCGCATAAGGCGTTATTCCAACTGGCTGCTGATAGCGCTCTATGTGGGCTTGCCATGGCTTCAGTGGGGGGACCGCCCCATGGTGTGGTTTGACCTCTCTGCCCAGGAGTTTCATCTCTTTGCTGCGACGTTTTATCCCCAAGACTTTATTCTACTGACCTGGATTTTGGTGCTGTGCGCGTTTGGTCTGTTTTTGATCACAGTGGCGGCGGGGCGAGTGTGGTGTGGCTATAGCTGCCCGCAAAGCGTATGGACGTTTCTGTTTATTTGGTTTGAGCACCGCCTGGAGGGGCCAAGGCACCGTCGGATACGTCGCGACAACGCATCTAACACGCTGGGGTCGTTATGGCGAAAAGGCGCTAAACATACCGCTTGGCTACTGATTGCGTTGGTAACGGGCGTCACCTTCGTGGGATATTTTACGCCGGTGGGTGGGCTCGTAAGGGATCTATTCAGCTTAGAGGCGCACCCTTGGGCGCTTTTTTGGATCGGTTTTTTTACTCTGTTTACCTACCTGAACGCTGGCTGGTTGCGCCATCAGGTGTGCCTGCACATGTGCCCCTATGCACGCTTTCAGTCGGCCATGTTTGATAGCCATACGCTGATTGTTTCTTACGATCCCGCCCGTGGTGAGCCCCGTCGTGGTCATCGCAAAGAGGTCGCGGAAGCGGCTGCTGGGGACTGTATTGATTGCGAACTGTGCGTTCAGGTGTGCCCCACGGGGATCGATATTCGTGATGGCCTGCAGTATGAGTGTATTGGCTGCGCGGCGTGTATCGATGCCTGCGATAGCGTGATGGCGCGTATCGATAAGCCGCTGGGCCTGATTCGCTACACCACCGAGCGCGCGCTAGAGGGCAAACCTACGCGGTTTTGGCGACCTCAGCTGTTGGCTTATACGGCGGCACTGCTTTCTATGGTGGTTTTGTTGATCGTTTTCTTGAACGCCCGAGTGCCTATTGATGTAGAGGTCGCCCGAGATCGTCAGGCGCTGTTTGAAAGCACGGCCGAGGGGCGCATTATCAACTACTACACCGTGACGCTGCGCAATCAAGATACGAAGGAGCACCAGTACGCGTTGTCCGCCACCGGCTTGCCCGGCCTGCGTTTACAAGGGGCTGACACATTCGTCTTGGCCGCTAATGAAACGAGGCAGTTACGCGTGGCGCTCAATGCTGATGCGTCAGCGCTGACCCAGCCGAGCCACCCGGTGGTGCTGCACATTGTTGCGTTAGATGAGCCTTCGATCTCCTCTAACATCGAAACGCGGTTTTTGGGATCGACCCGTCAGTAAGAGGGAGGCTAAGTGGGTGTGAGTGTGAGGCTAAGTAGATGTGAGGATAAGTAGGAATGAGGATAGATAAATGATAACCGTGCTAATTTTCTTGATGATATTCGTGGGCGTAACAGCCGCTTGGTACCAGATTTACCAAATGCACTTTAATATCAATACGCCTAACGTTGCGAAGCTTTCGGGTAATAAAAGTAGGCAGCTGGATACGCTCACAGCTGCTCAGGAAACGTCGTCGGATGAAGCCGATGCGTCACGCTTTGAAGAGGCAGCAACGCGCATCTTTGGGCGTGGATTTAACATAGACGCCCTTCGCATTGCGTTCTCTCAGGAGGGGCGAGAGGCCTATGGGCTGCCGCTTCTGCGCCGTCAGAGAAAACTCACTCGTCCTTCGTCGCATCAGGCAGGAGAGGGCGGTGTTCGCGTGCGTCATCTGCGGTTGTTCAAGACGCGCTTGCCGTCTATCAACGTCAGGAATGCGTTCATCCTGGCGGTGATCGCAAACTGTGGGTTGGTTCAGCTACTGGCGGCGATGAGTGTGTATACCATTCACTACTCAGTAGACGTGTCGGTCTTAGCGTGGGTTAACCAGCCGTTGATGATTCTATCGGCCATTTGGGGAGTGGTAATCCTGAATGCTCTGATATTTAGATGGGATGCTTACACGCATGATCTTTATCAGATCAGACAGTTGAACCAGCGAACGCCCCTATTCAACTGACAAAATATGATGCATAAAAACGACAACGCCGCCCCATGGGGCGGCGTTGTGGGTGGTGCAGAGCGCTTAGATCAGCGATTCCAGGCAGGATTCGATGATATCCAGGCCTTCGTTCAGCACGTCGTCTTCGATGGTGACCGGCATCAAAAAGCGAATGGTGTTGCCGTACATACCGCAGGACAGCAGGATCAGGCCCTCTTCGCGGGCTTTCTTGCACAGCGCTGCCGCCAATTCCGGGTTCGGCGTGCGGTCGGTTTTGTTGTTGACCAGCTCAAATGCTGCCATTGCGCCCATGTTGCGCACGTGGTCGATGCAATCAAACTTGCCTTGCCACTCGTTGAAGCGCGCGGCCAGTTTGTCGCCCAGCGCCTGGCTCTTCTCAAGGATATTTTCCTCTTCGAAGACTTCCATCACCGCCAGCGCGGCTGCGCAGGCGGTGGGGCTACCGGTGTAGGTGCCGCCCAGGGAGTTCGGGCCAGAGGCGTCCATCACTTTGTCGGTGCCCACGATGGCAGAGATCGGCATGCCGTCGGCCATACTCTTGGCCATGGTCATCATGTCCGGCTCGACGCCGCTGTGCTCAATGGCAAACATCTTGCCGGTACGGCCAAAGCCGGACTGCACTTCGTCGATGATCATCAGCATGCCGTGCTCATCGCAAATTTCGCGAATCTTCTTTAGGAAGCTGGTCGGCGCCGGGTAAAAACCGCCTTCACCCAATACTGGTTCAAGAATGATCGCCGCTGTGTCTTTCGGGTTGGCGTCAGTTTTCAGCGTCATTTTCAGGCCGCGAATCGCTTCGTCTTCGCTGACGCCGTGGTAAGGCACGGGGTAGGGCGCACGGAAGACGGTGCCCGGCATCGGGCCGAAATCGGTTTGGTAAGGGGCAACCTTGCCGTTCATCGCCATGGTGTAGAAAGTACGGCCGTGGTAGCCGCCATCGAAACAGATGACGTTAGAGCGACCGGTAGCGGCGCGGGCGATCTTCACCGCGTTTTCCAGCGCTTCAGCACCGGAATTCGCCAGCATGACTTTGGCGTGACCACGTACAGGGACGATGTGGCTCAGCTTCTCGGCGACTTTAACGTAGCCCTCGTAGGGCATAACCGTTTGGCAGGTGTGCATCACCTTATCCAACTGGGCTTTCACAGCGGCCACGACTTTGGGGTGACGATGCCCCACGTTCAAGACGCCGATACCGCCAGCGAAGTCGATAAAGCGGTTGCCGTCGGCGTCCCAGATCTCAGCGTTTTCGGCGCGGTCCGCAAAAGCGGTGGCGGGGCTTGCAGCGCCCGCCGCGACGTATTTCTGCTTTAGTTCGTTTAGCTCGGCATTGCTCATGACTCAGCTCCTTAAAGGATAGGGTGTAGCTCTAGCATAGTGCGCAATAGCGTTGATCACACTGATGACGATGCGATGACAATTCGATTGCGCCCTGCCTGTTTCGCCTGATACATCGCTTTATCCGCGCGATCAAGCATTCGAGTACTCGACGTTTCAATGTAACACGCGATGCCTGCTGAAAGCGTCACGGTTAGCTGATGCTGAGTGTAGGGCGTTTGCTCGACCTTTTGGCGGATGCGCTCCATGGCCGTATGCGCCGAGTCGGCATCTACCTCCGGCATAATGATCAAAAATTCTTCGCCCCCCAAGCGCACTTGGAAGTCGGTTTCCCGCAGCTGTTGATTGACCACTCGCGTCAGCTCTTGTAGCACGCTGTCACCAGTGCTGTGGCCGTAGGTATCGTTGATGCCCTTAAAGTCATCTAAATCAAACAGCACAATACTGAGCTGGTTACCGTAACGTCGGCAGCGCTCAAGCGCTTCATCCAGCTTGGCCAGCCCCTGGCGGCGGTTGAGAAGTCCAGTCAGCTCATCGTGGTGGGCTAGATACTCCAAGCGCTCGTTGGCCTGCTTTAAGCGCTCTTCAAGCCGTTTGCGGTCAGTGATATCAACAATAAAGGTGACCTTGCGAGAGGCACCGTCGTCACCTTCAATGCGGGCCGCTTCGGCTAAAATGGTGCGAGTTTCGCCGTTTTTACAGCGCACTTCCCACTCTTGGCGCAGCTCCCGGGTTTCATCACCTTGGATAAACTCATCATGCAGCTGGCGCATCTGGGGGCGATACGCTTCTGGCACTACCAGGGTAAAGTGTTGGCCAATCAGATCCTCTTCCTGATAGCCGTAGAATTGGCAGTAGGCAGGGTTGACCATCTCAAAATGCCCGTGAGGGTCGGTAATACAGATCCCCAAAGGCGCTGTCTTGATCACGTTTTCTGTATTGCGCTTGGAACGGTTTACCAGTTGGTAAAGATGATCTGTATTCATATCTGTCATTCAGCTCTCCGAGCTTAGTTGGGCTTCCTTGCGTAATGCTTCCAACAGTGGCGTTAATTCAGTGCCCAATGCGCCAATGGCGGGCTTGGCGTAGAAAAAGCCTTGCTGCCGGGTAATGCCCGCACGGGCAAGCCATAGGGCTTCGGCGCGAGTTTCTACCCCTTCGGCAATCAGCATCATGTCGAGTTCGGCGGCGAGCAGAATAATGGCATTTATCAGAGCTTGGCGGCGGGTGTCGTGGTCGCAGTTCATGACCAATTCTCGGTCGATTTTCAACTTATCGGGGGCGAGATCGGTGAGTAGATCCAGGTTAGCGTAGCCGTTACCAAAGTCGTCGAGGGCGGTTTTAAAGCCCATGGTACGGTAGGCGTCGATGATATTGCACAGGTGCTGTCGATCGCGAACCCGCTCGGTTTCGGTAATCTCAAAAATAAGCTTGTCCGTCGGCCAGCCCACCCGCTGAGAGACTTCGAGCGTCGCTTGAATGCACGCTTCCGGCTCGTAAACCGCATTGGGCAGGAAGTTGATCGACAGATCACTCTCCATGCCCAGTTCGCTGGCAAGCTCAATCGCTTTAACCCGGCAGGCTTGATCAAAACGGTAGAGCAGGTCGTCTGTGACTTGGGAAATCACACACCAGGCAGACTCGCCATTTACTCCCCTCACTAGCGCTTCATGGGTGACTACGCGGGCCTGCGCGACATCCACAATGGGTTGAAACGCCATCGTGAACTCAAAGGGGAGCTCTCCTTCACAGCGTTTACACGTCCCGTTCACCCGTGCGCAGTTACCCATAACGTCTCCTGAAGTGTTCGTTCGCTTGTTTGGCGGAGTTATATTGCACTGTTTAATGAAAAAGTGTGAGTACGTTAGTGTTTTCTAAACAAATTTCACGTTTGAAGGTAGTCGTAGTCTAGCGCTTTGGAGAATTTGTGTATAGGTTTTGTACAAAATGGGGCGCTGTTTAAGCAGGCTGTTTGCAGCCATAAAAAAACGCCCGTCTGGGCGTTTTAAAAGAGTGCTACAAAAAGAGGAGGGTTTAAATAATACCCGCTTGGCGTAGTGCTACGCGTTGCTCGTCAGTGATGCCGATGGCATCCAGCACGCTGTCGGTGTGCTCGCCTAGCGTGGGCGGTGCGGTTTGGGCACTAATGGATTCGCCGTTAATACGAATCGGGTTCGCCACTAAGTGCACTTCCCCCGCTTGGCGATGGGGCAGCGTCTGCTTCAGGCCGCGAGCTTTCACGTGGGGATCGTCAAAGACGCGGTCTAGGGTGTTGATCGGCCCGCTGGGCACGCCTACCGCTTCAAATGCCGAGAGCCACGTATCGGTAGGCTGTGATGCTAGGGCGAGTTCTAATACCGGCACTAGTGTCTCGCGATGCTGGACACGGCTACCGTTGGTGGCAAAGCGTTCATCTTGCGCCAACTGCGGCTGATCGATCACTTGGCAGAAGCGCTTGAACTGCTCGTCGTTGCCTACCGCCACAATCATATGGCCATCCGCCGTGGCAAACGCTTGGTAGGGCACGATATTAGGATGGGCGTTGCCTAACCGCTGAGGCACCTGACCGGAGGTCAGATAGTTAAGCGCCTGGTTCGCCAACACGCCTACCTGAACATCCATCAGAGCCAAATCAATGTGGCAGCCTTCGCCGGTGTCGCGGCGCTGGTAGAGCGCTGCCAGCACTGCGTTGGCGGCATACAAAC
The DNA here is from genome assembly GCF_024158645.1 of Halomonas sp. 707B3. Taxonomy (NCBI): domain Bacteria; kingdom Pseudomonadati; phylum Pseudomonadota; class Gammaproteobacteria; order Oceanospirillales; family Halomonadaceae; genus Halomonas; species Halomonas sp. 707B3. The sequence continues at coordinate 3,393 of NZ_JAMZBE010000099.1, read as the reverse complement.
CGGTAAAGATATCGGTAAACGCCACGCCGCTTTTGACCGGGCCACCGCCGGGTTCACTGTCCGGCTTGCCGGTCAGGCTCATAATGCCGCCCATGGCCTGAATCATAAAGTCGTAGCCCGCCCGGTGGGCGTAGGGGCTTTCCTGGCCAAAGCCGGTAATCGAGCAGTAGATAATGCCGGGGTTTAGCGCCTTTAAACTGGCGTAATCCAGGCCGTACTTCTTTAGCCCGCCGACTTTGAAGTTCTCCAGCACCACATCCGACTGAGCGGCAAGCTGTTTAATCAGCGCTTGGCCTTCGGGCTTGGCCATATCTACCGTCACCGAGCGCTTACCTCGATTGGCGCAAAGGTAGTACGCCGATTCTGTGCTGCCGGAGAGCCAAGGAGGCCCCCAATGGCGCGTGTCATCGCCGCTTTGGGGGCGCTCAATCTTGATCACCTCGGCACCCATGTCGGCCAGCATCTGCCCGCACCAGGGGCCTGCCAGTACCCGAGAGATATCGAGGACTTTGATGCCTGCCAGGGGCTTTGCGGCTGTGCTCATTGGGTGCCTCGTTGCTGGTGATCGATTCGTTGGTATGCGTTAGTCGGTATGGATTAGAAGAAGGACTGAATGCCGGTTTGCGCGCGGCCCAGGATCAGGGCGTGCACATCGTGGGTACCTTCATAGGTATTCACGGACTCCAGGTTCACCATGTGACGAATGACGCCATACTCGTCAGACACGCCGTTACCGCCGTGCATGTCGCGGGAAACGCGGGCGATATCCAGCGCTTTACCGCAGTTGTTGCGCTTGATCAGCGAGATCATTTCCGGTGCCCAGTTGCCGCTGTCCATCAGGCGACCCACCTGCAGGGCGGCTTGAAGGCCCAGGGTGATCTCTGTCTGCATATCGGCCAGCTTCTTCTGGATGAGCTGGTTGGCGGCGAGCGGGCGGCCAAACTGCTTGCGGTCCAGGGTGTACTGGCGGGCGGCGTGCCAGCAGAATTCAGCGGTGCCCATCACGCCCCAGGCAATGCCGTAGCGCGCTTTGTTCAAGCAGCCGAAGGGGCCTTTCAGGCCGCTAACGTTAGGCAGCAGGTTCTCTTCAGGAACGAAGGCGTTGTCCAGCACGATCTCGCCGGTGATAGAGGCACGCAGTGACACTTTGCCTTCGATTTTCGGGGTAGAGAAGCCTTCGGTGCCGCGCTCAACAATAAAGCCTTTAATCTGGTTGTCGTGGGCGGCGGATTTCGCCCATACCACGGCAATATCGGCAATCGGGCTGTTGGTAATCCACATTTTCGCGCCGGTCAGGCGGTAGCCGCCATCCACTTTTTCCGCACGGGTGATCATGGAGCCCGGGTCGGAGCCGTGGTCGGGTTCGGTCAGGCCAAAGCAGCCGACCATCTCGCCGCTGGCAAGCTTGGGCAGGTACTTATGCTTCTGCTCTTCAGAGCCGTAGGCTTCAATGGGGTACATCACCAGCGACGACTGCACGCTCATGGCAGAACGGTAGCCGGAATCGACACGCTCTACTTCGCGGGCAATCAGGCCGTAAGACACGTGGTTCACGCCTGCACCGCCGTACTCCGGGGAAACCGTCGCGCCTAGCAGGCCTAACTCACCCATCTCCGACATGATGTCACGGTCAAAACGTTCTTCACGGAACGCGCTGAGCACGCGTGGCTGCAGGTTTTCCTGGCAGTAGTCATGAGCCGCTTCGCGGATCTGGCGCTCTTCGTCGGTGAGCTGGCTTTCCAGCAGTAGCGGGTCGTCCCAGTTAAAGCGTGTCATAGCGTGAACTCCGAAAGTGATCTTGTTGAGACCAATGTATCGCCGTTATTTAAAAATATCTACATTTTTTTAAAACGCAGAATTTAACGGATGCCTCGCGCTTGAAGTACTCGAGTAATGATCGGCACCGGCGTCATTAGGTGGTCACGCATCAGGTTGGCGGCTTGCTCAGCATTTCGCGCCAGAATCACGTCGACCAGGGCGGCATGCTCTTGGCGTTTGGTTTCAAGGGCTTGAGGCGACATGACGGTCTCTTGCAGCCATAAGTGGCGGTAGCGCTCTACCTGATCAAACAAGGTGTCGCGCATTTGCAGCAGGTGCGGCGAGTTACAGCCACTGGCGATGGCGGTGTGAAATGCTTTATGGCGTAAATCCCAGCCATCCAGCAGCTCATCGGGGGAGCTAACCTCGGTTACCTTGGCTAACCGGTGGGCGGTAGCCAGCACGCTGGCTTCCCAATCGTCATCGCCGCGCTCAATCGCTAAGCGCAAAATTAGCCCTTCTAACTGGGCGCGGGCATCGTAGATATCGTTCAGCTCGGCCAGCGACATCGCCGCCACCCGATAGCCGCGCTGGCTAATCGCTACCACTAAACGGTCGGCCACCAGTTGAGAAAGCGCTTCGCGCAGCGGCCCCGTGCTCACTCCGTAATACTCTTTTAAGCGGCTCATTAAGAGCTTCTCTTCAGGCGCGTAGCGGCCGCGAATGATGTCGTGCTTAAGCGCGTGATAGGCGCTAATCGCGAGGTTTTGGCGCGGCGCATCGTGCTCCATAAGAACTCCTTAGACCAACGTGTTAGACCAATGTAGGGACGTAGCGATCAACGTGAATTAACGGCTATTATCAATAAATTTTGAAAATTTGGCATAGGTAACGACATTCATGTGGGATTTCATCATTGTGGGCGGCGGTATTTTAGGCTTCTCCACCGCCATGCAGCTGCAACAGGCCTACCCGGATAAGCGCCTGCTGGTGGTCGAAAAAGAGTCGGGGGCGGCCCAACACCAAACCGGCCACAACAGCGGGGTAATTCACGCGGGGGTGTACTACACGCCGGGCAGCCTGAAAGCGAAGTTTTGCCTGGAGGGCAACCGCGCCACGCGTGAGTTTTGCGACCAGCACGATGTGCGCTACGACATCTGCGGCAAACTGCTGGTAGCCACCAATGACCTTGAAAAGCAGCGCATGGAAGCATTGTGGGAGCGCACCGCTGCCAACGGGCTGGAGCGTGAGTGGCTGGAAGCCGACGCGCTCAAGGAGCGCGAGCCCAATATCACCGGCGTGGCGGGCATTTTCGTGCCCTCCAGCGGCATCGTGAACTACGCCGAGGTGACCCGTGCCATGGCGGCGGAATTCGAACGCTTGGGTGGTGAGATCCGCTTTGATCACTGCGTGACTGGCCTTGAAGAGCGCACCGATGAGGTGGTGGTGACCACCCAACAAGACACCTTCACGGGGCGCTATCTTGTCACCTGTTCTGGCCTGATGGCGGATCGGGTGATTCGCATGCTGGGCAAAGACCCTGGCTTTACGATTTGCCCGTTTCGTGGGGAGTATTATCTGCTACCCGAGCACCACAACCAGATCGTGAACCACCTGATTTACCCGATTCCTGAC